>CAJOED010000167.1 GCA_905233335.1 uncultured Synergistales bacterium | reverse complement strand
ACACTCACACACTATAGCGAGAAGTTCACGCAACGACACGGCAACGAAGCACTCACTGACGAGGACGCTACGCACAAGCCCGCAACACTTCACATACACCCGGCAACCGCACTAACTCACGCTACTCACTCCCGCAGGCAACTCTTTCACACACGGGCTATAATGTCATTCACATTCACACTCACATTCACTCAAGGAGGCACATCATGAACGAGAGAAGCGGCACCCAAATATTCTGGCTCACTCTCATACGCGACAAGTTCGGGATAATCTGCCCGGAAGATTACATCGTGTTCGAAAAACGAGTCGAAATCGACAACGTGAAATTCATTGACGCATATATTCCTTCAACAGGCATAATCATAGAGCAGAAATCTCCCGGAAAAGATCTCAACGCAGCATTCACACAAGCAAAAAATTATCACGACTGGCTCCCACTTTCACAACGAGGACGCTACATCATCACGAGCGACTTCAACGAGATACACGTCCACGACATGGAAGCACCGACAGAACCTCCCGTCATCATTCCTGTAGAAGAAGCGAATAGGGACAATCTGTCGTTCCTCCTCAAACCCGGAGAAACACGCCCGCTTGAAGTTACCGTGTCAGTCAAGGCTGGCGAACTGGCAAAAGACCTCTATGAATCTCTGCTATACTCACTGGATCAAATTGCAGGAGAACATCATTACGACAAAGAACAATACAAGAAGGCCCGCAATGAAATCAACGTGTTCTGTGTAAGGCTCGTGTTCCTTCTGTACGCTGAAGACTCCGGGCTGTTCGCAAAAAAACAGTTTCAGTCATACCTTGAGGCACGCAGAATCACAGCAAGAGATTCACTCCGCAAATTGTTCATAGTACTCAACCAGAAGCCGGAAGAACGTGAAGTCAATCTTGAGGAAGAACTCAAAGCATTTCCCTGCGTAGACGGCGGACTCTTTAAGGACAACGTAGACTTCCCACAGCTTACTGACAGCGAACTTGACATCATCATTAAGGAAATGGCAGAAGGCTTCAACTGGGCGAAAATTTCTCCCGTAATATTCGGCGCAATCTTTGAGGCAACACTCAACGACGAGACAAGGCACACTTCAGGTATGCACTACACGTCGCCGGACAACATTCACAAGGTCATAGATCCGCTTTTCCTCGACGACATAAACGACGAACTCAACGCAATACTTTCCGAAACAGAAACAGACAGCAGGACACAGAAACTTATCGCGTTTCAGGAGAAATTATCACGGCTGGCATTCCTGGATCCGGCTTGCGGGTCAGGGAATTTTCTCACAGAAAGCTACTTGTCGTTACGGAAAGTCGAGAACAGAATTATAGCCGCCATACCAGAAAATCAACGCCCGGAAGTGAAAGTCAAAATATCACAGTTTCACGGAATAGAGTATCATGATTTCGCGGTCAACGTCGCACGTACAGCCCTATGGATAAGTGAGCACCAGATGCTGAAGGCTACACAGCTCATAACGAACTCCCATGAATCACCCCTGCCACTGAAAAAATATGACAACATACAGTGGGGAGACGCTTTGAGCATCGGACTGTTAGATAAAGGATGGGACATAGAACATGACAGTATGCTTTACATCATGGGCAACCCGCCTTTTCTCGGATACTCACAGCTCGACAAAGCACAGCGCGCTCACGTCAAAGAGTTTTTCGGGCAGTCAAAATCCGACTACGTAGCATGCTGGTTCGCAATCGCCGCACAGTACGTACAGGACAAACGCATAAAGGCCGCATTCGTCGCAACAAATTCCGTCGTTCAGGGTGAACAGGTCGCATTCGTCTTCAAGCCCATTCTAGCTCGGTGGACGTTCAAGATAGACTTTGCGTATCACCCGTTCAAGTGGCACAACGAACTCCCGGAACAGGACAAAATGGCACAAGTTACCGTCGTCGTAGTATGTTTCAGCACATGCCCGCCCGAATGGAGAAAGCTATACACACCCGAAGGCTTGAAGCTCGTGAAGAACATAAATTTTTACCTCGCTGAAGGCCCCGATGAGGACATTGCAGAGTCAGAAGAAGAAGCACTCTATGAATACGCACCGAGAATTATTAGTGGGAACACACCGGCAGACGGAGGAAATCTCATCATCAATAATGAAGTATACGATGAGTTCTTGAGGAAACAGCCGGGAGCAGCAAAATATTTACGGCGTTACATGATGGGTAAAGAGTTCATTCACGATATACCGCGCTGGTGTCTGTGGCTCGTCGGGGCATCACCGCAGGAAATTCACGATATGCCGCTGGTCTACAAAAGGGTGAAGGCAGTACAGGCTTTCAGGAGAGCAAGCGTGAGGAAGGCAACAAAGAAACTTTCTGACAGGCCGACGCTCTTTGCGGAGATACGACAGCCGGAAAGCGGAAACTTTATCGCAATCCCGGTAGTGTCATCAGAGAGGCGCGAATATATACCGATGGGCTGGCTCGACTCGTCCGTGATTGTCGGCAACAAGTTACACATAATCCCCGGCGCAACGGTGTATGATTTCGGGATACTGACCTCGCGAGTCCATATGGCATGGATGAGAAGGGTAACGGGTCGGCTTGAGATGCGATACAGCTACTCGAATAAGGTGGTGTACAACACGTTCATATGGCCGGAGGTGTCCGTGAAGGAGCGTGCGCGTATTGAGGGGACGGCACAGAAGATACTTGATGCGCGAGAGATGAGCCGTGGGAGTTCGTTTGCGTCGCTGTATGATGATGTGTCGATGCCGGAGGAATTGAGGCGTGCGCACCGTGAGAATGATGCGGCGGTGTGTCGAGCGTACGGGTGGGACGAGGACATCGAGGAGGAAGAGATAGTGAAGAGGCTGTTTGTGCTGTATCATGAGGCGAAAAGGCGCAGGGCCGGGAAGGAGTGAATTTGCTTTTTGTGGTAAAATAGGGACAACGTTGAGGGGAGTTGTGCCCTATTTGGATGTAAGAAAAATCTTAAAGCACCCGTTGACTAGCCGATAAACCTATCCCAAAGCTGAACAGCTATCAGGATGAAGCTAGCGAGCCAGTACAAGAAAGCGGCGAACTTAATCACCCAACGACTAAGTCTCTGCCGCATTTTGTTTCTGGAGTTCTTACGCTTCTTGGCCATAATCATCACCAGATTTCTACACGGAGGACTGTCCTCGTTTGATGAGCCGTGTTCTCATGACGAGCCCCTCGTGAGTGATATTATAGCAGAATGGGAAAATGAATTTGCCTTGTGTGGTAAAATAGGGACAACATTGAGGGGAGTTGTGCCCTATTTGAGGCTAAGCAGGGACAATTTCCCCACTTTAAAAGCTCTCGTTATAAGTTCTTAAGTATCGTCCAAATTTGGAGCACTATTAGAACGAAACTCGCGAACCCTAAAAGAAATGCGGCAAACTCTTTCATCCCACGATAGAATTTCTGCCGCATTTTACGTCTGGATCCCTTGCGCTTTTTTGCCATGATGTTCACCAGATTTCTACACGGTGGATTCTCTCGTTTGATGGGCCGTGTTTCCCATGACGAGCCCCTCGTGGGTGATATTATAGCAATAGCAGCAGAGGAAGCGAAGGGAGAAAGCTGAACCTCCAAGCGGAAAAGAATTCATCGGTTTATCTCGTAAA
>CAJOED010000166.1 GCA_905233335.1 uncultured Synergistales bacterium | reverse complement strand
ATACGGTCTACGAGGTCAGCAGGAAGATCAACGACGCAATCGCCAACGACTTGGGACAGGGGAAATACACTGACGACATAAACCACTTCTGCACAATTGCGGACGGCACACCGGGAAGTTCTGAAGCTGTGAGGAGTGAAGAGCTGGTGTACAGGCCGTTATATGCTCGTGAAGTTGATGATGACGGCGAAATAGGACAGCTGATACTTGACGAGAACGGACAGCCGCAGGAAATATCGATAAGCGACTACAAGAATTACGACGAGGACGAACTTGATGCATTGCTCGAAAGCAGAATAGTAGAAGGTAAAGCCATAAAGGGCACCATGTTAATACGGAGTGCAGTAGCTGGTAATGCAGGCAAGCTCTCGTTCACGTCGGAAAACCAGGATCTCATTACGGCACTCGGACTCTCTACGATTCAGGAGGCGCAGGAAAATATTTTCACGGGGTCAGTGTATGACGCTCACACCGGGCAGGTTATAGCAAGCAATGTCCTTGCTGAAGGTAATTCGCTCGTCGGAGTGATTCACCCGAACGCTAACGTAGAGTTCGACGCAATGGCCAACGTCAAAGCCTCATGGGATGACAACACAAAGCGTTTTGTTTTCGACAATGAAGACACACCGTACACTACGACGCTTCACATCATGGACAGGAGCACGGCATTCCAGATAGGGCAGGGACTCGGTGAGGATATATACATCAACATCGGCGACATGAGAGCAGAAGCACTTGGGCTGTACAACATCGATGTGTCGACCCGCGAAAGAGCATCAGCATCAATAACGCTTCTTGACTCGGTGATTCATAAGGTCGGTTCACAGAGAGCGAAAATCGGTGCATATCAGAATGAGCTTGAGTACAACACGAACAGCCTCACACAGACTAACCTTCACATGCAGGAATCAGAGAGCCGTCTGAAAGATACAGATATGGCCACTGAATATATGGAGTTCGTGAAGTTGCAGATACTAAGCAATACAGGAAGTTCAATGCTTACACAAGCTAACCAGAACTCACAGTCGGTGATGAGTATTCTTAATATGTAGTGGATTAATGAGAAGTGGGTAGTCGACAAGTAATCTATCAACTGCCCACTGTAAACTATAGACTATGTGCAAGTTCGAGTGCGAAATACGAAATTATGATGTCAGCTCCCGCACGTGCCATAGATACAGCCGCCTCATACGAAACTTTCTTTTCGTCAAGCCAGCCACGTTCAGCCGCCGCCTTTATCATAGAGTATTCACCGCTCACAGAATACGACGCAACAGGAACATTAACCGCCGCTTTCACCTTCTGCAGGACATCAAGATACGCGAGTCCCGGTTTCACGATGATAATATCTGCTCCCTCGTCAACGTCCAACAACGCTTCCTTCACTGCTTCCCGTGAATTTCTCGTGTCCATCTGGTAAGTCTTCCTGTCCCCGAATGCAGGAGCAGACCCGGCAGCTTCACGAAACGGCCCGTAAAACGCGCTGGCATACTTCACAGCATACGACATTATGAGGGTGCTGGTGAGTCCGTTGCTGTCGAGGGCAGAACGAATCGCCGCAGTGTGTCCGTCCATCATGTCGGAAGGAGCTACGATCTCCGCTCCTGCCTGTGCCTGTGAGAGAGCAATGCGCGCAAGTACATCAAGTGTTGCGTCGTTGTCCACGTCGTTATCGCGGATTATGCCGCAGTGCCCGTGTGAAGTGTATTCGCACATGCAGACATCACCTATTACCGTAAGTCCGGGAAACTCACGCTTTGCTGTGCGTATTGCCTGCTGTATTACGCCGTTCTCATCATATGCAGACGTAGCGCACTCGTCTTTGTGTTCGGGGATGCCGAATAATAACACTCCGCCGATTTTGCTTTTAGCGGCACATTCGAGTATTCGCGGCAGTGTGTCGGGGCTGTATCGTTTCTGTCCGGGCATTGCGGGAATGTCCTCTATGATGTTATGACCCTCACGAACGAATACGGGATAGATGAGCATTGACGGAGATAATCTCGTTTCTGCTGTCATGTTTCGGATTGCGGGAGTGCGGCGTAACCTTCTAGGACGCGTAATCATGTAATAACTTCAAGCCCTCCTCAAGATAAACAAGCGGCGTAAAGTTCAGCACCTTCTGTGCAAGCTCTATTGATGATGACGAGTGCAGAATATCTCCATCTCTCGGCTGTTCATGGATAGCTTTTACCTCATGGCCGGGAGCAAAGACAGAGTATATTTTCGTGAGCAACTCATTAAGGCTCGTCGTTACTCCGCACCCGATGTTGAACACACGCCTTCAAATTTGCTTCAACAACGTTCTCAACATAGGTAAAATCACGACTCTGCTTTCCATCACCGTTAATAGTTGGCACTTCGCCATGGAGAAGTTGTCTAATAAACTTCGGAATAACCGCAGCATAAGCACCATCCGGGTTTTGACGAGGACCGAATACGTTGAAGTACCGTAGCCCGACGCATTCAAGCCCGTATACCCTCGCGAAAAATTCAGCGCATACCTCGTTGATGTGTTTCGTCAGAGCATACGGTGAAAGGCACTGACCCGGTGTGTCTTCTCGTTTTGGCATTTCGGGACTGTCCCCGTATACAGCACTTGATGAGGCATACACTACGCGCTTGATGTTATTTTCGCGTGATGACTGCAATATGTTCATGAAGCCGGAAGCGTTGACATCGTGATAGTGCAGGGGATCCTTCATGGACGCGGGAACAGAAGCAAGTGCCGCATGATGCAGAACGTAATCACAGCCCCTTATTGCTTCACGGCAGGTGTTTATGTCGGTGATTGTGCCGGTTATGAGCGTGAAGTTCTCTTCATGTCCCGAACGACTGACAGCCGCATTAATATTCTCCTGATGTCCCGTGCTGAAATCATCAAGCCCGATAACTTTCTGGCCAAGCGTCAATAGTGCTTCCGTGATGTGTGAGCCGATAAACCCCGCCGCACCCGTAACGAGCCAGCAGAATTTTCCGGGAATGTGTATATCGTCGTAGTAGTTCATCATTTCTCTATCGCAATAATCTTGAGCTTACGAAAGCCGCGAGGTATCTTCACAGTAACTTCTTCGCCGATTGAGTGTCCTGTTATTGCCTGTCCGACGGGACTCTTCTGCGAAATTCTCTGAATGCCTCCCGCAGACACTGCCGCCCCGGACAACTCTTCAGAGCCGACAAGATCATACGTGTATATTTTGCCCTCAACATCGAGATCCTCAAGGGTGATACGCAAGCCCACGCCCGCCCGTGTAGTGTCGAGCTTCTCGTCGTCGATAACCGTAACTTTGCTTAGTATGATTTCGAGGTCGGATATTCTGTCCTCAAGTTTGGCCTGCTCTTCTTTTGCGGCGGCGTACTCTGCATTCTCGCTCAAGTCCCCGAACGCACGTGCCTCCTCAAGCTGTCGTGCAACTTCCTGCCTTCTGACTGTCCGCAGGTGAGTAAGTTCTTCTGTGAGTCTCTCGAAACCGCTTCTAGTCATCTCATTGACTTCATTTTTTTTCGTCGGCAAAATTAATTTCACCTTCCATTGAAAATTTGCGTAATATTATAAAATATATTCCACTACATTAATGAAAGGAAGTAATTTTCTATGGCAGGTTATGAAAACTACGCACCCATTGCCCCCGGCATCGACAGCCTCGAAACAGTGAACGCTATCTTCCGCAAAGTG
>CAJOED010000165.1 GCA_905233335.1 uncultured Synergistales bacterium | reverse complement strand
AAGATGTCAGAAGCTCAGGGCAAACACAAGAAGCAGTCGGGCGGTCATGGGCAGTATGGCGACGTGTACATTCGCTACAGGCCGCTTGAACGTGGAGCAGGCTTTGAGTTCATCGACAGCGTAGTGGGCGGTGCTGTTCCTCGTAACTTCATACCGGCGGTCGAGAAAGGATTACGCGAATACATGACGGCCGGCCCTCTTGCGGGATTCCCTGTTGTTGATTTCAGCGCGGAGCTGTATTACGGTTCATATCACGATGTCGACAGCTCAGAAATGTCGTTCAAGCTCGCCACGAGATTATCATTCAGGAAGGGCATAATGGACGCTAACCCCGTACTGCTTGAGCCTGTTATGGACGTTGAAGTAACAGTGCCGGATCAGTTCATGGGAGATGTCATGGGTGATTTCAACTCCCGTCGCGGACGTGTTATGGGCATGGAAGGACACGGAAAACTGCAGGTCGTGAAAGCACAAGTGCCTCTTGCGGAAATGTTCAGGTATGCTACGGACTTGCGGTCGATGACGTCGGGTGAAGGGTCATTCTCGATGGAGTACTCACACTATGAGGAAGTGCCCGGCGATATTGCGAAGAAAGTCATAGCTGCTCACAAGAAGGAAGACGAAGAAGAAGAGTAGCAAGAAAGATTTTGTGTTCCCTCCTGTGAAGTCGGGGGGGAAATTTTTTTTGCGTGCTAGAATAACGATAACTTTACGGAGAAGGTGAATTAGTATTGAGGGAGCTGCTGCGAAAAATTCTCCCGCGTTCTGCTTTTCATGCTGTGAAAACTTCATGGCGTTCATTGCGCGGAAAAGTAAATATATTGCTGGTTAACGCAAAAATAAAATTACACCTGCCGCTGAAAAAGAAACGAAAAAAAATTCGCTTTGAAGTCCACGTTGCCGAACATTGTAACCTGAACTGCAAAGCCTGCAATAATTTCTCGTCGATTGCTGAACCGGAATTTGTTGATGTCGATGAGTTCAGGAGGGATTTCGAGAGGCTCGGCGAAATATTTTCTCACGAGTGCGATCAAATTTACCTCATAGGTGGGGAGCCGTTACTCAATCCCGAAATAATTACGCTGATGGGTATAGCGCGCAGGAATTTCACGCACGGGACAATCTCTATATTCTCGAACGGTCTGTTACTCCCGAAAATGCCGCCGGAGTTTTGGGAAGCCTGCAGGAATAATAATATTGATGTTCATGTGTCGGCGTACCCGGTGAAAATTGATATTGATACCATAAAGGCTATGGCGGAAAAGTACGGCGTAAAGTTCTCGTGGTCATCAAGCCGGGATTCGTTCTACATCGAACCCATAAACCTCAAAGGCAACAGCAACGGAGCACTGAATTTCGGGCTTTGTGTCCGCGCTAACAGCTGTATTGCGTTAAGTCATGGGAAAATGTACACGTGCACATTCGTCCCGAACATCAGACACTTCAACAGGAAGTTCAAACAGTCCATAGAGGTAACCCCGAAAGACTACGTGAATATTTATGATGATGATGTTACTGCTGACTACATTTTGCAGAAGATGAGCGAGCCTATTCCCGCGTGCCGTTACTGCAGGATACGAAATTCCGACGTGAAAGAAATCAAGTGGGGCGTAACGCAGGGCAAAATAGAGGAGTGGACATAGAGAGGGGGAAAAATTTATGGCAACAGTAAAGGACATGACAGAAGGAACAATATGGAGGTCGGCTGTCGGCTGTCGAGGCTTTTTGTCTTTCCGTAACATGTAACTACAACTACAATTCATTCATAGGCATCAATCGCTCTGCTGTATATACGGCGGGGCGTTTTTTGTGCGCAAAATTTTTCATGGGAGGTAATAATTATGCTTAGGAGACTTCTGCTGCCTTTCGTGGGCAATAAAAGATTTTACCCGTTATTCAGCAGGCTTTATTCGTTATCGCTTGCTGGTATGAACGTCGGCCGGGGCGGGGACGTATGGACGAGCGGTGAACACAACGTGCTAGACTATGTGAGAAAGCATCACGGCAAAAAGGGACACCCTGTTATCTTTGATGTCGGAGCGAACAAAGGACAGTACACAAAGAGCCTGCTCAAATTTTTTCACGGTCATGATGTAGAAATTCATTGCTTTGAGCCGGGATACGAAACATTCAGGATACTCACGCAGGAAATTGGCGGGCATGGCAACATCACACTCAACAATTTCGGTCTAAGCAGCACAAAGACACAAAGCACATTGTATTACGACAACGCCGGGTCAGGACTTGCAAGCCTCTACAAAAGACAGCTCGACTACTTCAATATAGAGTTCGACAAAAGCGAAAATGTCATGCTTGATACGCTTGATAATTATGTGAGCGCAAAGACCATAGGAGCAATTGACCTCCTGAAAATTGATGTTGAAGGCAATGAACTTAATGTGCTTGAAGGTGCTGAAGGCTCATTGTCTGCCGGGAAGATACGAGCAATACAGATAGAGTTCGGCGGCTGTAATATTGACTCGCGGACGTTCATTCGTGATTTCTGGAACTTGCTTCACAAAGACTTTGTCATGTACAGAATAATGAAGAACGGCTTTGTTGAGATTCCGAAATACTACGAGACGATAGAGATATTCACCTGCACAAATTTTTTCTTTGCCAAACGCTGACGCTTATTTGTTGACCCTCTTTGACTCATGACATAAAATTTTTTGAGTTCAAAGGGGGTAAATTTTTTATGGCAACAGTCACCTGATAGATTTTGCGTTCCCACTGTTAATCGGGAATATCTTTCAGCAGCTCTATAACACCGTCGACAGCATAGTAGTCGGAAATTTCGTCGGAGCTGACGCACTCGGAGCAGTAACCTCAACAATTCCCATAGTGATTACGTTAATAGGGCTGTTTATCGGGCTGGCAATGGGAGCGAGCGTCGTAATCTCTCAATATTTCGGCGCAAAGGACATCACCAACTTACGCCGCGCGACGCACACAGCAGTAGTAGCTACAATCATCATGGCACTCATAATCTCTGCAATCGGCTATTACTCTACTCCTTCACTCCTGCGCATGATGAACACCCCTGAAAGCGTTTTCCGTGAAGCTGTCGTGTACCTGCAGATATTTTCTCTCGGCTTGGGCGGGACAATGCTCTACAACATGGGTTCGGGGATTTTGCGTGCGGTCGGGGACTCAAAAAGACCTCTATACTTCCTGATACTTGCCTCGATACTGAATATATTTCTTGATCTGCTGTTCGTCATAAAATTTCACTTGGGTGTTGCCGGGGTCGCATATGCCACGATAATTGCGCAGTTAGTTTCGGGGCTGATAATCTTCTGGATACTCTTTCACTCGCATGAAGTTCACAGTTTGAGCTGGCGGGAAATGAAGATTGACACGAGGATACTATCACGCATAATCAGAATAGGATTTCCGGCGGGGTTTCAGATGGCGTTGACTTCATTCTCGAATGTATTTGTGCAGGCGTATATCAACTCATACGGTGCGGCTAGTACAGCGGGCTGGGGAATATATGCGCGTATTGATGCGTTCGTGATTCTCCCGACACAGAGCATGGCTATGGCAGTAACTACGTTCGTCGGACAGAACGCAGGAGCACGCAAGCCCGACAGAATACACAAAGGACTTCTGCAGGGATTGTTTTTGTCGTGGGGCATATCTGCATGTATTATCACCGTGCTATACATATTCGCGCCGACAATCGCACGCCTCTTCAATCAGGACGCGCAAGTTTTGTATTACGGGGTGTTATTCATTCGCCTCAACAGCATATTTGACCCCGTGAACGCAACCAATCAGATTGAGGCCGGAGCATTGAGGGGAGTGGGGGATTCGCGGACTCCGATGATGATAATGCTTGGCTCGTTCGTAGTATTCCGGCAGATATACTTGTTCATAATATCGCGCGTAACAAGTTCGATATACTTCATAGCAATCGGCTATCCCATAGGGTGGATGGTGTGCACTACGTTAATGACGCTTCACATAAAGAAAATAGGCTGGGAGAAAAAATTATCGGCACTGAAATAACCGGCTCACTCCTCTATGTTAATGAACGTCTCGAACGCTGACAGTGTGAATATATTGCGTACTGTTTTGTTCGCGTGAATGACCGTAATAGTTCCGCCTTCGGGGAGTGCTTTCTTGGCCTGAAGTATTGCGCGTAGTCCTGCTGACGAGAGATATTCTACGTTCGAGAAGTCCATAGTGATGTTCGTTATGCCGTCAAGTGAAGTACGAATGCCCCTGTAGAGATTTTGCGCGGTCATTGTGTCAATGCGCCCGGAAAGTTTCAGCCGCATAGTTTCGCCGTCAATGCTCAAAAATACCGTCAGCGACATTTTCAGCACTCCACAAACTTAACGGGATTCCCGCACGCCTTCACGAACTTCATGAAGTCATCATAGCTCACCCATACAGTAGCGGTGTTGGTGTTCGGGTGAAAGCCGAGAAGTCCGCGTCCCTTTATGCTGCTATCAATTACGAGTTCGACATCATGATTTACGTTGTTGATGAGGCCGAAAGGGGACACAGAGCCTTTTGTGAGTGATAAGTGCTTCATGAGCCGTTCTTCAGAGCCGAAACTCAATCTCGAACAGCCTATTTGTGTGCGGAGTTTCTTGAGGTCGGTATGTTTTTCGCCGTCGTGTATCACGAGAAAATGACGCTTGCCCTTTTCGTCGCGCAAGAATAAGTTTACGGGTATCATGCCTTTCTTGTTGAGGCCAAGCGCAATTATCGCCTCTATCGTGAAGACTGCTTCATGTTCGTCGAGTTCGTAGTGTATGCCGAGTTCGTCGAGTTTTGCTAATACGTCCTGCAAGTTCAGAGCCTCCGAAAAAATTTTGTGCGTGTAATAAAATATATTCATTCTATCAAAGGAGATTTATTTATGCCCGAAGATTTTTTACAGGAAGATAATGAAGTTGTCAGACAGCGCAAGGAAAAATTATTGCGTTTACGTTCTGAAGAAGGCTACGACCCGTATATTAATGAGACGTGGGACAGGCAGGACACACTCGAAACAATCCGTGAACGTTATGATTATCTCGCTCCCGAACAGGAAGCCCAAGACATCACGATAAAGACCGCCGGACGATTGATGACCATTCGCAGGCAGGGCAAAGCAACGTTCGCTGACTTGGCCGACGAAACTTCACGAATACAGCTATATTTTCAGGTTAACCTTGTCGGGGAAAAAGAATATGACTTCCTCAAAAAGTGGGTTGATACAGGCGACTGGATCGGCATCGTCGGACACCCATGCAGGACACGGCGCGGCGAACTCACAATCATGGTCAGCGAGTACAAGCTACTCAGCAAGGCAATACGTCCGCTCCCGGAAAAATGGCACGGCCTCACCGACACCGAAATACGCTACAGACAGCGTTACATGGATCTCATCGCTAACCCTGAAGTACGCGAGGTGTTCAGAAAACGCTCGAAAATAATCTCGTCATTCCGTCAGACACTCGAAGCACACGGAACACTTGAGGTGGAAACGCCGATATTGTCAGTTCTTGCGGGAGGAGCAAACGCACGCCCCTTCAAGACATTTCACAACGCGCTCGGCCTCGAAATGTACATGCGCATAGCCGTAGAATTATACTTGAAGCGTCTTGTTGTCGGCATGATGGGCAGGGTGTACGAAATCGGTCGCAACTTCCGCAATGAGGGCATAGACACAATGCACAACCCGGAGTTTACGATGATGGAGGTCTACTGGCCGTACTGCAACTATGTAGACATGATGAACTTGGCCGAAGAACTCATCAGGAACGCGGCACTGGCGATAGCTGACACTGCGCAAGCTAATGGCACTCTCGAAATCGAATGGAACGGTACAAAATTAGACCTCGCGAAACCATTTCACAGAATAACAATGCGTGAGGCCGTGAAGAAATATGCAGGTGTTGACTTTGACTCGGTGAAGTCCGACGAGGAAGCAAGGAACATAGCAAAGGAGAAGGGACTTGCGGGAGAACTCACAGGGCACGAGAGCAGGTTTGCGGTGCTGAATTTGTTGTTTGAGGCGTTCTGTGAGGAGAAACTCATTGAGCCGACATTCATGCTTGGACACCCGACGGAAATTTCTCCCCTCTCGAAACGCGACCCCGAAAACCCTGACTACACACACCGCTTTGAACTCTTCATGTTCGGGAAGGAAGTAGCAAATGCATTCAGTGAACTCAACGACCCGTTGGACCAGCGCGAACGTTTCGAGGATCAGGCACGCAAGAAAGCAGAAGGCGATGACGAAGCGCACGTGTTCGACGAGGATTTTATCAACGCGATAGAGGCAGGATTACCCCCGACGGGCGGAATGGGCATCGGCATGGACAGAATAGTAATGTTCCTGACAGGGGCACGCTCCATAAGGGACGTTATACTTTTCCCGACG
>CAJOED010000164.1:4548-9166 GCA_905233335.1 uncultured Synergistales bacterium | reverse complement strand
CTGCTTATCATATTATGAAAGGAATGCTTATTTTGTTACGTAAATTTTTCTTGGCCTGCATGGCCGTTCTCGTTGCGTCATCAGCATTCGGTGCCGCAAAAATACCGGGCGTAAGAAGCTATGCTCCTTCAGGGACTGTCCCGAATAACGTACAGTTCCGCATCGTGTTCAATAATCCCGTAGTAACACGCGCCAACCTCAAGAAATCCATAACGCCGGAAAACCCATTATTCCCCGTCGAAATCAACCCGCCGTTACAGCTTGAGGGACAATGGCAGACACCAACTATCTTCAACGCAAAATTACTTGCTCCCCTGCAGAACGCTACGACGTACACAGCAAAGTTCAAGGACGGATTACGCGATACTCACAGGCAGAGCATCACCGGGAGTTTCAGGTTCCAGACGGAAGGACTTTCGGCGACGGATATACGCGCGTCATACGGGCGGGACGGAAACGCATACTTCACGCTGAACTTCAACATGCGCATAGACCCGAACAGGCTCAAAGGCTACATGCGTATACTGAACTCCGACGGCAAAGAATTAGCGTACTCCATCAACGGAGCATTGCCATCACGCACTATCAGGGCTGTGTTGCCGGTGAACATGACTTCTTCACGACAGAGATTTACGGTGAAAATTGCGGCAGGTTTGAGGTCGGGTGAAGGCGATATGGGCATCAACAACGACATCACCGAAACCGTCATACTTGACCCGGAACTCACAGTGCGCGGACTTTACCCCGATGAACACGAAATCACCGCAAGTTTCAATTTCGGGATTGACACGGAAACCGCAAAATCCTTCATCCAGATTGAGCCGAAAACAGATAATATCACGTTCCAGCCGTCATGGACTGATGAGCGGATTGTGATACGTTCACCGAACTTCAAGCCCAGAGATCGTTTCGTAATCACCCTCAAAAAAGGGTTGCCGTCAAAATCAGGGCTGGTGCTGAAAGATGATTTCAAGCAGGCGGTAATTATGCCGGATCTCGATAGTGAGGTATCTCTGCCGAGTTCAGGAATGTATCTGGCCGCGCTCGACAAGGGGCTTATTCCCATAGAACTCACGAACATAAAGACACTACAGCTTGATTTATGGAGAATGTACGAAAATAATATTCCGTATGCCCTGAATGATTACGACGAGTTCAAACGCGATATAGCAAAACGCATATTCACGAAAGAATTACCACTGAATTTACCCCTGAATGAACGTGTGAAACGCACTATTCCACTTGATGAGATTGCTCAGGGTCAGCGGGGATTGTTCCTTCTGACGGCGCGCGATACCGAAAAAGGCTCATGGTCGGAAGCACAGCAGGTCATCAACATGTCCGATCTTGCCGCAACCGTAAGACTTTGGGAGAACGCTATACTCGTATGGGTGAACACTCTCACGACAGCACGTCCCGTCAATGAAGCCACCGTAAAAATCTACTCCGAAAAGAAACAGTTACTAGCAACGGGAAAAACCAACACCGGCGGAGTGTTCTATTATGAGCTTCCTGAAGGCAGGACGTGGGAGAATGACAATCTGCCGGAAATTGCTACAGCCTCATACAACGAGGATATTACGTTCGTACAGCTCACGAGAAACCTTCTCAACAAAGAAATTTTCGACACAGCAGGGCGTTCATGGTTGAGAGCCGGGTATGACGGAGCAATAATTTCACCGCGTGATATATACCGCACCGGCGAAACTGCATCATTCAAGGCGATTGTGCGGAATTTCGACGTTACGACACCCGAAGCATTCCCGGTGATGTTCACAGTGAGGGACGTAACAGGCCGCAAAGTTATCGAGCAGGCATCAACGCTTAATGCGCGCGGGTCAGCAGTAATGGAGCTGAATATTCCGACGAGTGCACGCACGGGATTATGGCATGTATCGCTGACAGTTCCGGGACATGATACGGAATTAGCACGTTATGCGTTCCACGTAGAAGATTTTGCGCCCCCCCGCATAGAAGTCAACATCAACTCATACAGAAAATATATTGTTGCGGGTGAAGAGTTCGGTGCTGATATTTATTCACGGTGGCTTTTCGGTGTTGACGCGGCAGGGCTGAAATACCGTACGTCATGGACAGCGCGGCAGGGGACATTCACGCCTGCACAGGAACGCTGGAAGGGGTATATTTTCGGCGATAATTCCCGGAGATTTTCCGCGAGGGACGGAGAACTTGACGAGGGGGAACTCGATAATTTCGGCAAGACATCACAGACCCTGAAAATCGACGATGACTGGCAGGCACCGACAACGATAGACCTAACATTGCGGGCAGAAGTTCAGCAGGACGACGGACGATGGATCGCGAACTCCATCACGCGGCCATATTTCCCTGCTCCGTATCTGCTTGGTATTGCGCCGGTTGACGAGGCTTTTTCGGTGCGGAAAAACTTGCGCTTCCGTGTTGCCGCCGTTACGCCCGATGAGGAGCCGGCAGAACCGGGAGAACTGACAGCCACGCTTCACAGGGTGATTTGGCACTATTCGATTGTTGAGGTAGACGGGCACAAACGCTGGCAGAGCACAGAAGAGCCGGAAGAGATTGACGGCAAAACGTTATTCCTACAGAACGGAACGGGGGAAGTGTCCTTCAGGTGTGAGAGATACGGTACTTACGAGCTCATCGTCAGGGACAGCCAGGACAGAACACGCGCAAAATACCGTTTCTATGCTGATGACCCGCAATATGCAGGAAGCGGCTCACAGTTAATCGACCGTATAGAGATGTCGACGGAGAAGGAATTTTACAGGCTCGGCGAACGTGCACGCATAAAGATAAAAGCTCCGTTTGAGGGTCTCTTGATGATTAACGTAGAAGGCTCAAAGCTCATCACGAGAAAGATTCAGGAAGTCCATGAGCCGGAACTCACTTTTGACATTGAGGTAACGCAGGATTTCCGGCCAAATGTTTGGGTTTCCGCGTGGCTGATTCGTCCTGTTGATGACTCCGACGCAAAAATGTGGGCTTCACACCGCGCCATAGGACTTACGCGCATAAAGACGGACCTTTCCGACTACAATATAAACGTGGGAATTTCCGCGCCCAAAAAAGTCGAGCCGGCCTCAAAACTTCCCGTAACTATCACCCTCAAAGGCTCAAGCGCAAATATCTCACGCAATGCAGACGTATCTGTAGCGTTCGTTGATGACGGTGTTTTAGGATTGACGCACTACAAGACTCCCGACCTCCTCAATCACTTCTGGGGCTTGAAGAAACTCAACAGTGAAGGCTACGACATCTACGACCAGTTAATACCAGTCGAGGACAAAGCAACAGAACAGTTACACCCGGGCGGCGACGAGGCTATGGGTGCTCTTGCGGGGGACTCGAACGTTCAGCGTTTCAAGATACTATCGCTTTTCGAGGGCGTTCTTTATCCTGATGATAAAGGTATGCTGCAAGTAACTCTTGACCTCCCGGAATTTTCAGGAAGAGGACGTTTGTTTGTTGTTGCCGCGTCAGGACGTAATTTCGGGAGCGGTGAGACGACGATTGAGATTGCGCGCGATATCGTAGAAGTCGGACTGCCCCGCTTCTCTTCCCCGAATGACACCTTCACCGTCCCCGTATCCGTCTTCAACACTTCCACGAACACCCAAAACGTGAAGATTACCCTTACCCCCACCGGCCTAATGCTTGACCCGACATACCGCGAAATCTCCATACCTGCGGGCACAAAATCATCATTCACGATAACCGCAAAAACTCTCGGCGGCTCCGGGCGTGCATCTGTCGACACAAAAACAGAATGGCAGAACTCATCATACACACAAACAGCCGAACTCCCCGTGCGTAGTGCGTGGCCGTCAATCACATCTGCCGCTTCTGCAACCTTCGAGCCGGGCAACACTCCGCTGAATGTCCCGCTTGATGATTTCACCGGCGATATTTCCGGGACACTGACACTTGCTGACACACCCGCCGTAAACGTCAACAACGCCGTGAATTTCCTGAACACATACCCGTATGCATGCCTTGAGCAGACTATTTCGGGAGCCTGGCCGTTCCTGATACTTCCTGATGCGCTGGCTGAACTCGACCCGTTGACCGTGAATGACGACGCAATACGTGAACGCACAGAAGGAGCCTTGACGCGAATACAATCTATGCAGTTGTACGACGGAAGTTTTTCTGCGTGGCCGGGCAGAAGTGCAACATACAGCTGGGGAAGTGTTTACGCGGCGCATTTCCTGTTGTCGGCAAAGAATGCTGGTATTCCGTTCCCTGATGAGATGCTTTCAGGTGTCATGAACTGGTTGCGTAATTTCCTTGCTTCCATGCCTGCGAATGATTACCCGGAAAGTGAACGCGATGACATGACGACAAAAGCATATGCAGTATATGTGCTGGCGTTGAACGGTGAAAAGCCACTTGGCTGGATTGAGTATTTGCGGGAGAACATGAACTTGTTGCGTTCGTCGGGGCATATATACCTGGCGGGTGCGCAGTCCCTGACGGCCGGAAACGCGGACGCATTACGTTCTCTGACTATGGGTAGTGCTGGTTATTCGGGCGCAACACTTGAGAGCGATACACGGAACACGGCGATACTGCTCTCTATGTGGCTTGATGTTGAGCCTCAGGCACCAGAAGTTACGGA
>CAJOED010000164.1:0-4542 GCA_905233335.1 uncultured Synergistales bacterium | reverse complement strand
GGGAACAACGGCGAATGGTACAGTACGCAGGACAACGCATGGGCACTGGTAGCACTTGCGCGGTACAATGTCGAAGTATCCGGCG
This sequence comes from uncultured Synergistales bacterium, assembly GCA_905233335.1. Classification (GTDB taxonomy): domain Bacteria; phylum Synergistota; class Synergistia; order Synergistales; family Aminobacteriaceae; genus JAFUXM01. The sequence continues at coordinate 4,457 of CAJOED010000164.1, read as the reverse complement.
GAAAAAGTAATCTCACAGCCCATGTGAACACCGAAACCAGCGACAAAGCATTACTGACCTTCACGAGCGGCAGAAGTGCCAGCATGAATGTAGCCGACCTTCCGAAGAACGAACATGTACTGATAGAGGCCAGTGGGGAAGGGCGCGGGTATTACGCATGGAGCATTACAGGTTTCCCGAAACGAGCACCGAAAGCCGAACGCCGCAATGTGAACATAGAGTGTGTATATTATGACGAGAAGGGGAATGTTCTGAACATGAGCCAACCCATAAATCACGGCTCTATCATTCAGGTAGTATTGCACATAAAGCCTTCTATGACGGTGAACAGTCTTGCGGTGAATTACTTGTTGCCGTCGGGTTTCGAGATAGAAAATCCGCGTCTTGATGACGGAGTGAGAGATAATTCCGGGTATGGCGTGATGAGTGATATACGCGACGACAGATTAGTATTATTCTTTGACCGATTGAGCAGTGATTGAGCAGTGAACGTTCATACGGTTTCAGGATGAGGGCAGTAACGCGCGGAAAGTTCAAGGTGCCGCAGATTTCAGCGTATGGTATGTATGATGCCGGAATACGCTTTGTTGGTCAGGTACAGCCTGATGTAGAAATCAAGTAGCATGATGTGAAAACGCAAACCCCTCTGGTTATGCCGGGGGGGTTATTTTTGTGAGAGGTATTACGTTAATTACAGGTTCTTCATACGGGTGAATTTCCCTTACTTTTTCTATGACCTCATCGACATTCTCACTCCTGCATGTAACTTCTACTTTGAGATTTTGCCTATTTCCCCTGAAAACGGCTTACTTCCTTCAAGAGGCCGCCACGTACTAATGACCCGAGAATACGACAAGCACGCGTCATACTTTCCTATATGCCCTGCATCGCACTCAATCAGTACTTGTTGCAGTTGTGGAAAATGGCTTTCAGGAATGAATATTTCGAGTTTACAGAACGTCATAATATAACCGAATACAGCGGGCCTTTTTGGGTGAGTATGCTTCTCATGAGGAACAATTCCCCGCACGAAAAGCGCATAGTTTTCACCGTGCCCAGCTTCCTCACGAGTTCTTCCGGGAGATAAGTATCTTTGAGGCGTGCTAGTGTGAGGTGAGGAGTGTATTTTTCTTTGGGTAAATCGAGAACGTCATTTACCTTTGCGGCCAAGCTGACGAGTTCATTTTTCCCTGTATCCCCTGACAGCCACAGCACGCGCGGAGCATTCAAGTTCGGGAAAGCCCCGATATATGACAGTTCTACATCGAACGCCGGAAAATATTTCATGTGCGATAATTTTTCTTTCACGTCCTCTAACACATCATGCGGAATTTCCCCCAAAAATTTCAGGGTAATGTGCATATTTTCTTTCTTGACCCACCTGATTTTCGCTAGGGGTTTCAGTTCCGACAAAAAGTTTTCGAGTTCGTCGGTGATGTTCCCGGGAAGTTTCACCGCGATAAAAGCCCTCACGAGTTCCGGCATAACTCATCAATACTCTTGCGCACAAAATGTCTTTCTGCCGGCTCTGCATTCTTACAGCCCACCGGGAACAGCGCAACCAAATCATATTCTGACATTTCCGGGAACAATTCTTTGAGCTTGGGAGCGTCGAACATTCCGACCCATGTAGTGCCAAGCCCGACAGCCTCAACAGCCAGCATGATATGAGTAGCAACGATAGAGGCATCAATTTCCGCGTAATTTTTCCCGTCCGACGGCCTCACGAACGCTTCACTTTCCCGCCCGCCGACAACAAGAATTACGGACGCATTGAAGTGGCACGGTGTAGCTGTCCTGATTTTTGCGAGTGCGTCATCACTACTGATTACCCATATTTTTACGGGCTGTGAATTTTTTGCGGTGGGTGCCTGCTGTGCGGCTGTGAGAATTTGCGCTAACTTCTCATCACTGACTTTTTCTGCTGTGAACTTTCTGCATGAATACCTGTTTTTTACGACATCAAAGAACTCCATAATCTTCACTCCTTATTATTACGAAAAAAAACCGGGCATTCACACCCGGCTGTAAAACTTCATAACTTCTACTGATTGTCCCATTCTGTGCCCTTAAAGGCTTCTGCGAACGGGTTATACGCCATGCCTTCTTCATCGTCCTCATACCCGGCATTCTCACGAACAGTCTTTGCGCGTGATTTCTTGCGTTCTCGTCTTTCCGGGCGTTCAGAACGTTCACCGCGAGCTTCCGGCCTTCTTCCCTGCGTATCTTCTTCCTGCTGTTCCGGCACTGGTTCAGGTTCCGGCTCCGGCTCAAGTACGCTCATGGACAGCCGCATTCTTCTCTGTTCCGGGTTGACCTCAAGAACTCTTGCTGTAACTTCCTGGCCTTCTGTCAGGACATCACCTGGCTTCTCTATTCTCTTGCGTGAGATCTGCGAAATGTGTATCAGTGCTTCAACGCCCTCTTCAACCTCAACGAATGCGCCGAAATCCGCAAGACGTACAACTTTCACGGTAATATCAGTTCCCGGCAGGTAACGTTTGTCCGCGTCGCTCCACGGATCATGAAGCTGTTTGCACCCAAGACTGATACGGCGTTTTTCCTGGTCAGCTTCAAGCACGAGGACTTCAAGTTCCTGGCCGCGTTTGAGGACATCACGAGGACGCTTAATTCTTGCCCACGAAATATCTCCCACATGCACAAGACCCTCAATGCCCGGCTCAAGTTCCACGAATGCGCCGAAATCCGTAATGTTCGTTACTGTTCCTTTGAGCACGTCGCCTTTGTGAATGCGCTCGCTCATCGTGTCCCAAGGATCTCCCGTTACCTGCTTGATGCTCAGCGAAATTCTGTCGTTCTCCCTGTCAATGCCGACAACTTTCACCGTAACTTTATCGCCCTTCTTGAACATCTCTTTTATCTTGATGTTGCGTTTCCAGGTGAGTTCAGTAACGTGTACGAGGCCGTCAAGCTCTCCCAAATTCACGAACACGCCGAAATCCGTAATGCTTGAGACATCACCCTCGATAATATCTCCCTCATGAACACGCTCATAGAATTTTGCTTTGCGCTCGTTCTCTGCTTCCTGCAGAAGTTCACGCCGTGAGAATACCAGTCTGTGTTTGCGTTTGTCGTGGTCGATGACTTTCACGTTCACATTCTGCCCGACGAAATTCTGCGGGTTTACGCCTCTTCCTGCAAGTGTGAGGTGGGAAATGGGAATAAATCCTTCAAGCCCGCACAATTCCACCATGAGGCCGCCTTTGACTTTAGCCACGCCCCGGACAGTAACTATCTTGTTGCCTTCCGCAATTTTCGCTTCAAGTTCCGCCCAGCGTTTGTCGAACTCATGCCGCCACCGTGAAAGCGTAAGTTGAGCTTCTTCACCGTCCCTGACGCTTACGACTTCAACCTCTATAGTATCACCGGCTTTAGGTTCTTCCCCCGTCTCAATGAGTGAGTGGTTAGTGTATTCTTTTGTTGGCAATAACCCCTCACACTTGAAGCCGACATTCACGAGCCACCCTGCGTCAGTTTTCCCGACGACTGTGCCCGTCATAATCTGACCTTTGCGAAGTCTCTCTGTGCTTCCGTACTGGTCAAGAAGCTCCTGCATACTTTCAGGTTCCTGTGCCTGTGCCTGTTCTGTTGCTTGTGTTTCTGGTGCTGTTGTTGCTGTGATTTCGTTGTTGTCCATTTGTTAAATGGATACCCCCTTAACTGCCGCCGCAATAATATTAGTTACATCTATGATAAGCCATTCAGGAGTGCTGACCCCTGCGGCAATACCAACCGTGATTTTGTTGTCGAGCCGAGAAATATTCTGCTGTAGTGTGTCATGAGCCATTTGCTATATTTGTACCCCCTCTACAGCCGCCGCAATAATACTAGTGATATTTACGATAAGCCATTCAGGAGTGCTTGCTCCTGCGGCAATACCAACCGTATTTTTCCCTTCAAGCCACGAAATATTTTCGCGTAATTCTTTATCGTCCTCAACCCACAGAACACTAACGCCCTCATTCGTGATTATGTCGCGTAATTTTCCTGTATTCGCGCTGGCTTTTCCGCCGATGAGTATTACGCCGTCGACGTGATTATTCCTGACGAGTTCGCGCACTGCTTCCTGACGTTCTGCCGTAGCTTTGCAGATGGTGTTGCAGACGTGTAATTCCGCGCATTTCCCGACGAGAATACCTGCTACACGTGATAATTTCTCTTCTCTCTGTGTGGTCTGTGAGATGAGTGCGATTTTCGGGTGCCGTGAAAGTTGTTGTGCTTCATGTTCGTCGGCGATGATGTCAATGTTGCGTGAAACTTTTTGCGCGTTGTCCGTTGCGTAAGTGCTGTCATTGCGTGAAAGCCCTTGCGGTGTGTTGTCAGCCTCACAGTGTAAAGCCCCTTGCGCGTTGCCTGTTGCGTAGGTGCTGTCATTGCGTGAAAGCCCTTGCTGTGTGTTGTCAGCCTCACAGTGTAGAGCCCCTTGCGCGTTGTCC
>CAJOED010000163.1 GCA_905233335.1 uncultured Synergistales bacterium | reverse complement strand
CCCCCGTACTTGCAGTCATTGCGATGTTGCCTCGTGGTATGTTCTGACACATTGACCCCGCACTTGGCCGCCTGCCATAACTCACTCATACACTCTCACTAAATGCCATAAAGCAGACCCACCAGCCATAACGTAACAGGCGGGAAGTACGTAACAAGCAGAAGTACCGCAAAATTGCATATCAGGAACGGAATGATTGCCCGTGTGCCCTGCGCAATTGAGATTTTCCCGATTGATGACGTAATGAACAGACACACTCCCACCGGCGGAGTCGTCAACCCTATAACGAGATTCAGAACGCACATTACCCCGAACTGAATCGGACTGACCCCGATTGACGTAACAACAGGCAATAACACCGGGAATAATATCGTGAGTGCCGCTATCGTCTCCATGAAGCACCCGACAAACAGCAGGAATATATTTATTATCAGCAGGATTACGAACTTGTTTTGCGTTACTGACAGAATCCAGTTCGCTATCATCGTCGGTATCTGTTCTTTCGTCAGGACGTACGCAAAGACATTAGCGAATCCGACAAGTACCATAATCCCTGCCGCACCTACCATAGAATCGCGTATTACAGCGAGGGCGGACTTTATCGATAACTCACGGTAAATGAAGAAGCCCACGAACAGCGCATACAGCACCGCAATAATACTAGCTTCCGTCGGGGTAACTATGCCCGTGAGAATGCCCGCAAGAATTATTACCATCATCAATAAAGCCCAGAATGCCTCGCGCCCTGATGAGATAATTTCTCGTAACGTAGCTCGCTTCTCGTTCTTGGGATAGTTGCGCTTCACAGAGATGACATATGCTACTAACATCATGCCCAAGCCCATTAGCACGCCCGGAATGACTCCCGCAACAAACATTTTCGAGACGCTTATGCCCGTGAGAGTTCCCGCCATAATCATCGGCACTGAAGGAGGGATTATCGGCCCTATGCACGAACTCGCCGCCGTAACAGCAACCGAGTAATCAGCGTCGTAGCCGTCCTTCACCATTGCAGGGATTAATATTCCGCCCAAAGAAGCCGCATCTGCCGCCGCAGTACCCGAAACTCCCGCAAAAATCATAGATGCTCCGATGTTCGCGAGGCCAAGTCCGCCCCGTATGTGTCCGATGACCTTATCGCAGAAACGCACTATCTGGTACGTTATGCCGCCAGTGTTCATTAAGTTCCCCGCAAGCATGAAGCCCGGTATGCATAACAGGGTGAAGCTGTCGAGGCCGGAGAAAAATCTTTGCGCGAATGTTACTAGGGGCATGTTCTCAAGAAGGAAGTAGAGAAGGCTCGATATTCCCAAGCAGTAAGCAACAGGAAAACCGACGAACAAGAATACAAGAAAGCTCAAGAATAACACTGCAACGCTCATGACTGCACGACCTCCTCAACATCATAATTTCCGATTGTTTCTTCTTCAGGGGACTTCAATAAATCTTTTGTGTCCGTCCCAAAGAGTAACAGTATAATCTTTATCGCATACGACACCGCCTGTAGTATCGCAAACAACAGCACCGAGAAATTGATCCACTGCATGGGAATCTGCATTGCTGTAGATACCATTCTGAAACGCAGAAATACAAATTTCGGGATTGAGTAGTTCGCAAGATACACATCAAACGCTATCAGTATTGCGCAAACAACAAGCTCATATACTTTCTTGAAGCCCGCCGGAAATTTTGAGGTCAGTATGTCAACTCTCGCGTATTCGTCCTTCATTGACACAATGCCCGCTCCTATTGCCACCGAATATATGAACAGATAGCGCGCGGCCTCTTCTGTCCATGACGGCACTACAGGCAGAAACGTCCTGCTGAACACCTGAACGACAACAGCACCGATATAGCCGAGCATACCGACGACAGCAAGAACAGACAACAGCCAGTAATATATTTTCGTTAATATCTTCATGGGTAAAAAATCTCCTTAAGCAACAAAAAAAGCCGATGCGCAATAACTCACACACCGGCAAATTGTTATTGTTATTTCGGTTCTGCGGCCTTTATCTTGTCATACAACGGCTTGAGGTACTTATACTCACCGGCCATTAACTTCTGCATTGCTCCGTCCGCAAGTTTTGCGAATGCTGCCTGGTCAACGTCGCTCACTATCGTCATTCCCTTTGAGGTCAGGAACTCTTCAAGCCCGGCTTCATCCTCAAGGAATAATTTGTGCTCGTAAACCTGCATTTCTTTTCCGACTTCCTCGACGATTTTCTGGAGGTCAGCGGGTAATGCCTGGAAGCTCTGCTCACTCATTGCGAAATACAGCCATGTGCGGAGGTGTTCGGTCTTGTTGAGGTATTTCTGCACCTCGTAGAAGTTCCCGGACTTAATCATCGCGAGGGGGTTTTCCTGTCCCTGAATAGTTCCGCTCTGAAGGCTCGTGAATACTTCAGAGAATGCCATCGGTGTCGGTTTTGCCCCGAATGCCTCGAACGTCGAAACCGTAATTGTCGATGCAGGAGTACGAATGATTACGCCCTTGATGTCGTCGGGAGTTCTAATCGGCTTGTTGGACGTAACATCGCGCGGACCTCTCACGAAATACGCAAGGCATCTGAAACCTGCTCCGTCCATCATCATGAAGTTCTCGATCTCCTTGCCGATTTCGCCGCCTGCAACTGCCTCAACGTGTGCGTCGCTCGTCATGAGGTAGGGTACGCCGAGAATGCCGAGTTCAGGTACGTACGTCATCATTGATTCGCCCGTGATTACGACATCGACTCCGCCGCCCGTCAACGCTGACTGTATCGTGTCTATCTCGTTGCCAAGCTGGCTGTTCGGGTAGATAGTTACGGCGATTTTCCCGTCAGAACGTTTCTCCACTTCCTGCTTGAAGAACTCGCACGCTTTGTGCCATGAGTGAGCTTCGTCGACTATGTGCGTTACTGTGATGGTGTATTGTGCCGCCGATGCTGTTACGCATGACATCAGCACGAGAACAAGCGCAAGTAATGAAAGTTTCTTCATGAGTGCTAACCTCCTGAATGTGTAAAAAAATTTTTTTGGGTGTAAAAATTATACGTGATAATCAGGGATATTAGCAAATGAATTTTTGAGGTATAATTCACGCATGAAAAAGTACTTGACAAAGGCAATGTTAATCGGCTGTCGGCTGTCGGCTGTCGGCTGTCGAGTCTTTTTGTCTTTCCGTAACATGTAATCACAATCATAATTCATTCATAGACACTAATTCGCTCTGCTGTATGTACGGCGGGGCGTTTTTTTGTGCGCAAAATTCTTTCAGGAGGTAACTCATCATGTATATTTTCAGCGGTATGAAGAACAGAATCAGCTTCTTACGCTACGGGATAGATACACCCAAAGAATTTATACTCTCATATATCGACCGCCTCATAGAAAAATTGACCGGCAAAAGACCAGGCTTATTTATGAGGGAACGCCGCCGCAGGTTTCAAGAGGGGAATACATACCGTTTCAAAGAAATAAAATTCCCACTGCTTGACCGCAAAGATGAGGAAGGTTTTTTCAGGTTCACGTACCTTGATACATTTTGTTCGTACATGTACATGAATGATAACTACGACGAAAAAACATTTGACACCTGCGATAAATTTCTTCCTGAAGGACTTTACGGCCTCGTGAACGACAAAGTAAATGTTACTGTGAAGCCCGGCGATGTCGTAATCGATGCGGGAAGCTGGATCGGGGATTTTGCGTCGTATGCTTCTGTGAAAGGTGCGACAGTTTATGCATTTGAACCGGCAGAAGAGAATTTTGCAGTCCTTGAACATGAAACAGCCAGGCTCAATAAAAACATCATCCCGGTAAAAATGGGACTGTCCGACACAAGTACGACTGCTACGATGTTCATAAACGAAAACAGCACAAGCAATTCATTCATGGAATCTAATGCTTCAAGTGGTGAATGCGTAACTGTCGAAACAATACGGCTTGATGACTTTCTGCTTGAAAAGAACCTTCCCCGCGTCGACTTCATCAAGTGCGACATAGAGGGCTTTGAACGTCATATGCTGGCCGGAGCACAGGAAACCCTCGCACGTTTTGCCCCGAAACTTGCACTGTGCACATATCACCTCCCTGACGACCCCGAAGTCATGAGTGCACTCATCAAGAAAGCCAACCCCCGCTACAACATCGTACAGAAACGCATGAAGTTATTTGCGTCAGTCCCGGAATAACACAATGCCCCCGCACACACGGGGGATTATTTTTCGTTACGGCTTGAACGTTGCTGTAATCGTCGTGCCTTCTCCGGGCTTTGAAGTTATGTGCAGACTTCCTCCCATGAGGCTCATTCGTTCCGTCATGCTCGCAAGTCCACGATGCCCTTCTACGCGCAAAGTTTCGTGGTTAATGTCTTCCGCATCAAAACCGATGCCGTCATCAGAAATTTCCAGCGTCAACTTGTCGCCGTCTTCAGCTTTACGTAACTGTATGTGAACTTCTGACGCTTCACCGTGCCGCACTGCATTCGACACAGCCTCCTGAATTATTCGTAACAGCGATAATATTTTCTCGTTGTCGACGTAGATTTCGCGCGTGTCGTCATCACATTCCGACGTTATCGACAAATCATATACTTGTGAGAGTCTCTCTGCTAATTCCGTGAGTGCCTCGACGAGTCCCAAGTCCATCCACGGCGGCGCAAGCTCATCACACAGTGAACGCAATTCACGGACTACACTTTTCGCGATTACTTCCGTGCGCTTTATGCGGTGGGTGTCTGTCCTGTTGTCCTCCAGAGTGATATGCAGCTGCTGAACGAGTGCTGTAACGTCCTGCAGGGGGCCGTCGTGAAGTTCGCGAGCCATGTCCATACGCTCCTGTTCCTGCGCACGCACTATGTCCTGAACGTAGCTGTTGCGTAAGTTGTCGCGTTCTACTGCCGCCTGCGCAAAACGTTTCAGCGCATTGTGCACACTCTCGATTTCCTGAATTGTGCCTTCGGGTAATTCTTCGGGAATGTCCCGGCCAAGTATCATGTTGTTGATTTCGGAAGCCAGTGCCTGAAGGGGATTAACGAGCCGACTCCATAACAGCCTGACAGCAACGAAACTCAACAGCGCAATAATCACAATCAGCACCGGCCACATACGCACGACACCGACAAGCCCGCCGAGTAACTGCGTCCACGACACCGCCGCAATGACGTAGCCTCCTCCGGGACGTTTCACCGGGTACACAGCGAGGGTATATTGTGCGCCCTGCCTGTCCTCGACTCTTACTGCCTGGCCGACGGGTAAATCAGGTTTCCAGATTGTCGCAATGTTCATTGAGCCGGGAGAAGCCATAACTACTCGTCCGTTCGCGTCAATCAGCGCAACCCAGCCCGGTATTGACGGCCCCCACGAAAAGAACGGATAACGCGCAAACTCACTCAACATGGAGAACGTCCATGATTCAGACTCCGAACTCAAATGGTAGCTCATGCTCTCGGCCAAGTCCTGAACGTATGAACTCACAGCGTCGTCCATAGCGCGCTCCTGACTGACCATTCCCGCAACAGCAACGAGAACTACAGCGGCAGAAGGCAGTATCAACGCACATAACAAAAAGGCCAGGAAGTGTGATCTTGGCCTCGTGAAAAACTTGAACATAAATATCAGTTAGTCGTCCTCAAGTAATTCCTCAAGGGTAACAACCCCGTACTTGAGAGCCAGCAATAGTGCTTCTGTTTTGTTGCGTGATCCGAGCTTGTCATATATCGACGCAAGATGTGTCTGCACAGTGCGTTCACTTATGAAGAGGCGTTTTGCTACTTCCTTGCTCGATAAACCTTTGGCCGCAAGCAGTAAAACTTCACGTTCTCTCACAGAAAGCTGTTCGGGTATAAAGTCCTGTTCACCCATTACTGACGCAACTTCGGGATCGAGATACAGTCCGCCTTTTGCTACGGTGTTGATTGCGGTGGTGAGTTCTTTGGGACTTACTGTCTTCAGCACAAATCCCCGCGCCCCTGCCCGGAGTGAAGCGATAACATACTGCTGTGCGTCGTATGAAGTCAGCATAACTATTGCGGTGCTCAAGCCCTCATTCTTTACGCGCTGTGCAACGGTTACGCCGTCAACGCCAGGCATACGAATATCCAGCAGAGCAACATCGGGGTGAAGTTCCTGAATCATGTTCCACGCAGTTACGCCGTCTTCAGCTTCCGCGACAAGCTCGAAACTCTCTTCACGCCTGACAAATTCTGCAATTCCCGAACGTGTCAAAGGGTGATCGTCAGCAAGCAAAATTCTTACGCTCATAAAGATAACATCTCCTACATTCCTATTAATTTTTCGACCGGCCTTAGAGCCATTATCGTCTCATTTATTACGTCATCGAGGGGCATATTCATTTTTTCTGCACCCTGCTTTATGATTTCCCTGTTTACCCCGCGAGCAAAGGCTTTATCTTTCCACTTCTTTTTTACGGATTTCAGTTCCAGGTCAGCGAGTGATTTCGACGGCCTCACGAGTCCTGCAGTGATGATTAACCCGGTAAGCTCATCAATCGTGAACAGTGTACGCTCAAGATTGTTCGCCGGTTCTACGTCGGTGCATATGCCGTAGCCGTGAGACTGCACAGCGTGAATTATGCTCTCGTCGACTCCTGCATTGCGCAACATTTCGGGAGCAACGTGGCAGTGTTTTTCGGGAGTCTGTGTCGTCTGTTCCCAGTCTATGTCGTGAAGGAGTCCGGCAATGCCCCAGAGGTCCGGGTCCTCGTGGTAGAGTCCGGCAAAGTGGCGCATTGTTGCTTCAACGGCGAGTGCGTGGTGTATGTGCGATTCTTCCTTGTTGTATTGTTTTACGAGGTCGAGTGCT
>CAJOED010000162.1 GCA_905233335.1 uncultured Synergistales bacterium | reverse complement strand
CCAAGTACGGGGGATTCTTATGCCGGAGGGCAACTACCACTGCTACAACGTCGCGAATGATTACGTGTTCGATCTGACGAGCGAGCAGTTCCCCGGCGAAACCCTGAATTACTCTCATAACCCCGAACAACTACGGGAAATTCATTTTGCGCGTACGGAGAAACGAGAACGCTACGAATACCTGAAAGCCGAACTCCTGAAAGCATGTACTCACTGAATGAGTTATGCACTGGCTACGGTGAAAAGTTCTCTCTGGAGAGAATTACTCTCGACATTCCGCCGGGCTTTGTGCTGTTAATCGGCCCGAACGGATCCGGGAAGACTACGTTATTGCGTGTGCTTGCGGGATTGATGAGTTATTCGGGAAGCGTCAGCCTGAACGGTCATGAAGTCAGCAGAATATCACGTAAGAATTTTGCGCGCCGTGTGAGCTTCATGATGAGCGATAAGAACTTCCGCCCGTCATACCCATTCACAGCACGGGAGATTATCGCGATGGGACGACTGCCGTACAGGGGGATATTCTCACGCTTCACTCCCGACGATGAAGCAATAATAGCGCATTCAGCCGACGCACTCAACATTACGCACCTGCTATCACGGGACATTATGACTCTTTCGGACGGTGAAAGACAGCTGGTGTTTATTGCCTCACTCATTGCGCAGGACACTCACACAATGCTTCTTGACGAGCCGACAAGTTCACTTGACCCCGACAAGTCAGCGAGGGTGTTCGAGATGTTACGGGGGCTTGCGGGTGAAGGGCGCAACGTTATAGCGGCTGTCCATGACGTGAACATTTCGGGGGATTACTATCTTGCGTTGCGGGAAGGTGTGCTAATATCTCACGGCGAAAAACTGAATGAACATGTACTGCATGAACTCTATGATACGAATTTCACGGCATACCATAACACAGAAAGGAATGATGTAATGTGGCGTGCATTATCGAGATGATTGAGGGAAATTTTTTTTCAACGGGCGGCGGCTGTGTGAACTCTACAATACGAAAACAAAGAAAGGAACGATGTATTTATGTTGTGCACTGTCGCAATAATATATTCTTGATGTTGTCTTCTTCCTAATAGAGGCTGATACTGTGCGGGCTACCTTGTTATATCACGGGGCGGCTGTATGAACTCTACAATACGAAAAAAGAAAGGAACGATGTATTTATGTTGTGCATTGTCGCAATAATATTCTTGCTGTTGTCTTCTCCTATTGAGGCTGACACTTTGCGCGTTGTCTCACTGTATCCGGGACATTCCGACAACATTTACGCTATGGGCGGCGGCTCTATGCTCGTTGCGCTGTCCGAAAACGACGACGACGATTTACTGCCTTCACTCCCGCGAGTGTCATTGCGTTCAGGTGCGGAGAAGTTATTATCTTTGCGGCCTGATGTCGTAATCACACGGAGTTTTGCCGAACGTATCAACCCGAACTTGTACGATGTCTTACGTCGTGCAGGGGTGAAAGTGCTGGTAGTTGACCCGCCTGAATGGGATAATTTCCCCGAATACCTGAAAACGTTAGCAGAAGCTCTCAATCTCAATCCCGACGACGCAATCGCCAAGCTCAACGCAATAATCTCCTGCATCAGAGCACGAGCACTGACTACCGACAGACCCCGCGTATTTCTTGAGGCAACATCACGGGAGCTTCACACGTGCGCAGGTAACTCATGGGCTGACAGGCTCATCGACTTGGCCGGGGGCGTGAACATTGCGGGTGAGGCCAAGCCCTTACGACCGGGAAGCAGTATAGCGGCATTCGGTGTTGAACGTGTGCTGAAATCTGCTGGGAATATCGACATCTACCTAATACAGACGGGGGCAATGAATAATTCACACACACAAGATTTTTACGCTCGTGAATGGACAAAAGTATTACGTTCTGTAAAAGTTGCAGAGATACCCGAACGATATATCAGCCGTCCATCACTATTAGGACTCGAACGCGGCGGAAACGAACTCATAAAAATTTTCAGGGGGGAATGATTGATAAAATGCCGGGAAAATTACAGCCCGATATACTCAAACAAAACGTACTGAACTTCACGGGGGCATTGCGTGATGATTTGCTCGTCGGAGGCGGAATAGGTGAGGACGCTGCGTTAATCCGTGTGCCGTCGGGAGTACTCGTTGCTGCTTCAGATCCTGTTACGGGTGCTGGGAAAAATGCCGGCTCACTCCTCGTGCACATCAACGCTAATGATGTCGCCTGCAAGGGAGCGGACCCTTCATGGCTTGTCGTTACGCTGATAGTCCCTGATACTTTGGGGGTTGCGTTCGTCGGGGAAATCATGCGGGAAATTCACGACACCTGCGCACAAATGAACATCGCCATAGCCGGAGGACACACTGAACTCACAGACAAGTACGCACAGCCGGTAATTTCCGGGACGATGCTCGGCATAACCCATTACGAACTGGGCGCGAAAAATATTCGTGAGGGTGATTGTGTTCTTGTTACTGGTCATGCAGGGCTTGAGGGAATGAGCATCATAGCACACGACAGAAAAGAACTTCTCACAGACATATTCACTTCACAAGAGATAGATATTATTCGTTCATGGAAGGATAATTTGTCCGTCGTGAAGCCCGCAAAAATTCTCCGGGAGTTTTCGCGCTATATGCATGACCCGACAGAAGGCGGCATCAACGGAGCACTCTATGAGGTACAGCAGGGAGCAGGGCTTGGGCTGGAACTCTATGATGACGCGATACCAGTTTCACCGCTGACATTGAGAGCGTCGGAAAAATTGAGTTTCGATTACCGCAATATGATTTCGTCGGGCATGTTGTTGGCAGTGATACCTCCTGAAAGAGTGAATGATGCGCAGGAAAAATTACGTGAACAGAATATCACTTCCGCGATAATAGGAAAGTTCACGGACGGCGAAAAATTATCACTAAGCACTCATGAAGAATTATGGCAAGTGTTGGCGCGTGTATAATATGCAAAATGCAAACGCAAAATTTATGAAGGGAACGTGTAACTAATTGGCGAGAATTTTTGACAAGACCTGGCAGAGAACGAAACTTTGCGGAACATTCACGGAAGACGACGCAGGAAAAGAAGTCCGCGCAAATGGCTGGGTGCGTGCAAGGCGTGATTTGGGCGGAATAATTTTCATTGAGGTTTGGGACTGGACGGGGCCTATACAGATAGTGTTCAACCCGGAAGCAGGAGAAATTCACAAGCTGGCATCAACTTTGCGCAATGAATACTGTGTTGCGGTGAAGGGAAAAATGCGCATACGTCCCGAAGGCACAGAGAACCCCGAACTCAAGACCGGCAATATCGAGATAGTAGCGAGTGATTTTCTCGTGATGTCGAAGGCCAAGCCCCTGCCGTTTGAAGTTGGAGATGAGACCGACAACGTAGACGAGAACATACGCCTGAAATACAGATACTTGGACATGCGCCGTGAAAAGATGCAGTTCAACCTCCGCACACGCTCAAAGATTAACGCATTCACGAGGCAGTACTTGGGTGAACGTGATTTTGTCGAACTCGAAACTCCCATGCTGACAAAGGCAACACCTGAAGGAGCGCGTGATTATCTTGTGCCCAGCAGAGTGAATCAGGGATGTATGCCCTTCCGCAATCGCCGCAGTTGTTCAAGCAGATATTGATGATTTCGGGTTTCGACAGGTATTATCAGATAGCACGTTGTTTCAGGGATGAGGACTTGCGAGCCGACAGACAGCCGGAATTTACGCAGGTGGATATAGAGATGAGCTACATAGTTGAAGACGACATCATGAACTTGATAGAAGGATACATGAAGGGGTTATTCAAGCTCATTCGCGGAGTAGACATTCCCACGCCGTTTATGCGTATGCCGTACTGGGAGGCAATGGACAAATACGGAAGCGACAAGCCTGATTTACGGGTGAAGCTCGAACTCTGCGACTTGGCCGATGCGTTCCGTGATTCGGGGTTTGAGCCGTTCAGGAAGATTCTTGAGGCCGGCGGAGTCGTGAGGGGATTGCGTCTTCCGGGCGGAGCGTCAATGTCCCGCAAGGAGATTATGGATCTTGAGGCGCGCGCCATCAAGTTAGGGACATCGGGACTCGCTAACTTTCTGTACAAAGAAGGAGGACTCAAAGGGCCACTGGTGAAATTCCTGAAGCCTGAAGAAGTCGACAAGGTGAGGGAACTCGGCGGAATGCAGCCCGACGACGCACTGTTTATCGTGGCGAACGAATCACGCGGAAAAGCCTGCGAAATTCTCGGAACGCTGCGGCTTGAACTCGGCAAGAAACGCGCTGACCTTTTCGACAATTCCCCCGACAACTGGCAGTTCTTATGGGTTACGAAATTCCCGCTGTTTGAGTGGAGCGCGGACGAAAAACGCTGGGTAGCAATGCATCACCCGTTCACCTCACCTGCACTAGACAACGAAACGCCTTTTGACGAGGACCCCGAACATGCGCTGGCTCGTGCGTATGACTGTGTGCTGAACGGCAATGAGGTCGGCGGCGGGTCAATCAGGATTCACGATCCCGAAGTGCAGGCGAGATTGTTCAAGAGTCTGGGCATTACTCCGGAGGACGCAAAGAGGAGATTCGGGTTCTTCCTTGACGCGCTGTCTTACGGGACACCTCCGCACGGTGGGCTTGCGCTTGGCGTTGACAGGCTGGTGATGCTGTTATGCGGCGGGAACTCTATACGCGACGTTATGGCTTTCCCGAAAACACAGAAGGCACAGTGCTTGATGTCGGGTGCTCCTGATGTCGTCGAGCAGGAGAGACTTGATGAGCTTGCTATAAGTGTTGTGAAGGACGAGGAATAACGATAAAATATAAATCCCCCTTGTGTTGCAAATGCAGGGGGGAAATCATAAAAAGGAGGTTGCAATAGTGAAAGCAAACGTGTATAATTGCCCGTTGCCCGTTGCCCGTTGCCCGTTGCCCGTTGCCCGTTGCCCGTTGCCCGTTG
>CAJOED010000161.1 GCA_905233335.1 uncultured Synergistales bacterium | reverse complement strand
TGTGTTCTTGTACTATCTTGTTGATGCTGAAAGTTTCGGTGTTACGAGTCAGACCGGCGCGCTCGAATGGCTGAAATCTCACGGACTCCCGGTACAGAGTGCTTATTGTCATTGCGGGAGTCTTGAGGAAGTCGGAGAGTTCATTTCACGAATGCAGGACGAACGCTACACCCTGAATTACGTAACGGACGGTGTAGTGGTGAAACTTGATGACCTCACGCAATGGGCTTCAATCGGCACAACATCGCACGCTCCGAAATGGGCTGTTGCGTACAAATACCCCCCCGAAGAAGCACGGACAAAACTCACGGACATAATAATTTCTGTTGGTCGCACGGGAGCATTAACGCCTGTTGCTGTTCTTGAGCCTGTGAAGCTAGGAGGAACGACGGTATCACGTGCGGGGCTTCACAATGCCGACGAAATTTCGCGCAAGGATATTCGTATAGGCGATACGGTGAGGGTCCGCAAGGCCGCAGAAATCATCCCGGAAGTTATCGCTGTCGACAAGTCAGCACGTGCAGGAACGGAAAAAGTTTTCACGATGCCGGAGAAATGTCCCGTGTGTAATTCTGATGTTGTGCGTATGCAGAATGAAGCAGCTTACAGGTGCAGCAACCGCGCGTCATGTCCCGCACAGTTGGTGGAAGCCCTGAATTACTTTGCTTCACGGAACGGCATGAACATCAAGGGAGTGGGCAGAAAGTTATCGGCCAAGCTGATAGCGTCGGGAAAGGTGAAGACACTAAGCGACATATACACACTCACGCTTGAAGAGTGGACGACGCTCGATAAGGTCGGGAAAAAGACAGCGCAAAATCTTCTCTCACAGCTTGAAGCCTCAAAGAAACAGCCTCTTGTGAATCTCATTACTGCTCTCGGTATTCCTGACGTGGGGAAAAACGCGGCGGGACTTCTCGTTGAACATTTCGGGAACATCGACGCAATGAGGAAAGCTGACGAAAAAGAAATTTCGCAGATTGCCGGAATAGGTGAAGTGATTGCGCATTCGGTGCATGAGTTTTTCAGGAACGACGCGAACATAACGCTCATAGAAAATTTCAGGGCTATGGGCTTCTCAATGGGAAGCAGTATCATCATCAGCAATAATATTCTTGAGGGAAAAAGTTTTGTGTTCACGGGCGCACTGTCATCAATGACACGGGAACAGGCCGGGGAAAAGGTGAAATCTCTCGGCGGTCGTGTGTCGGGGAGTGTCAGTGCGAAAACGGATTATGTTGTTGTCGGTGATAAGCCCGGCTCAAAGCTCACGAAAGCGGAGAAACTCGGCGTGAAGATTCTCACGGAGCAGGAATTTCTCGACATTCTCAACGCGCAATAAAAAAAACTCCCTCTGCCGTAATGACAGAAGGAGCATTATTTTTGCGTGATACTATTTGCCCTTGCGCACAACTCTTTTTGCCGGAACTGTGCTCTTCGGTGTTGTTGTCTTTGTAGTAGTTGTGGCTTTCTTTGTCGTCGCTACAGGATTTCTCCCAAGTGCCAAATTCGCTCCCTGATACACCGCATGTTTTGACCCTGCCGCCGCTACTGATGCCAGCGTTCTGTCTTCTTCAGCGTAGTCCGTTCCGTGAATCAGGTTGCCCAGCATGTCATAGTGCCGCAAATACGTCATCGCGTACTGCTGTCCGTCTTCAGAATATTCATAGCAGTACTCCGTGAAATACAGACTTCCTGCAACTTCAGGAGAAATTCCGAATTTCGACATGAGAAGCTCTATCGTGTCATTCTTGATCGTCGGGTTCGTGTAATATTTTCTTGATACCGCGTAGGGTTTGCCTGCTTCATTCTTGCCGTAATCGAGCAGGTACCACGTCATTTTGTTGCTGTCCGGGCCGAGTGTTTTCTGTTTTGCCGCGTCCCAAGCCATTGCTGATGATGCAAAAATACCAAGAAGTAAAGCGCATACTACCAATTTTTTCATGTTCTAGCACAACCTTTCGTGAAAAAATATAATTTATGGCGGTTATTGTAACACAGAAAATTATTTTTACGCGCCAACGTTACTTTTTCGGTGTCGGACGTAAGCGGGGTTTCGCCGGAACTTTCCGATTGTCCAGCTTCTCCGGCGTTGCTCTGATTCTCCCGGAATTTCCGCCGCCCGTGTTCGTTTCGTTGTCGTCGGTTTCGCTGCTGTTCAGGAGGTCGGAAGCGTCCCAGAAAGCCTCACCCACGCAATGTACAGCTCCGTATTCGGCACTTGATGACGTGAGATTGATGTATTGCTTCTCGTTGTCGGCGTATATTTTGTCGTATATCTTGTTGCCGAGCATATCGTAGTAATTCACTTCTACGAGGGCGTATTTTTTTCCGTGCGTCGTGTATTGATATTTGCGTTCGGAAAAGTATAAACTTTCAGCAGTCGCCGACGCAACACCGTAACCCTTCAGAGCATTTATCTCTGACTTCTTCAATTTCTGGTTCGCGTGATATTGTCTTGCGACTGCCCAGCGTTTTCCGTTGCTGTCCTTGCCGCTTCCGACGCTGTACCATACATCACCGTTCTTGTCTTTCCCGATAGACGTTGTCATTGCCGCCCAGCCTGATGACGCAAACAACATCAACGCCAGCACACACAGCAAAAATTTCTTCATGACACTCACTGCCTTTCTTGATTATTCCGCCGGAAAAGCCCCAAGCCCGTAACTTATCATGCGTTCGTAGCCGTCCGACGGTGAGTTATAGATTTTCCCGTTGATTATTATCTCCGTTGAACCGCCGCCGTCAAGATTGAGAGCGTGAATAATTCCCTGTCCGCGCATTATTTCAGTAAGTTCGCTTATCGTTGCCCCTGATGAGTGCATTCCGTTTCTCCCGTCAACAACAAAAAATACCCAGTGCCCCGATGAGTTCACACCGACCGCGCTTCTTGGGTGCCGGGTAGAAATCAGCGCGC
Organism: uncultured Synergistales bacterium; assembly: GCA_905233335.1. Taxonomy (GTDB): domain Bacteria; phylum Synergistota; class Synergistia; order Synergistales; family Aminobacteriaceae; genus JAFUXM01. The sequence continues at coordinate 3,577 of CAJOED010000161.1, read as the reverse complement.
TGTTGAAGCCCTCGTCGTACCATACAGCCTGACCGTTCACTATCATCAACGGCCCGCCCTGTATAATGTTGTTCATGCCGTCGAACTCGTAAAAATCTTCAGTGGACAGCTTGAACACAGAATAGTCATCGTTCCATGCAAGCGTCCCCCTGTTGTCGTAAGGCTCGCTGAAATTCCGTCCGTCAATGCGCAATGCTCCTATGGGGTAGCCCTGACCCGCCCTCGTTACGGAGAAAAACCCGCCGTTAATCGCAGCACTCGCCCAGTTGCCTGAAGACATGCGCGACAATGAAGCAAATTCACGCGCACCGTTCGCAGAAGTCATCGGACGCACTCGGAACAATGCCGGGTCAATCGTGAGCATTATCCAGTAGCGCGGAAGTATTCGTGTGTTCGGGTTAGTGATTGAGGGGAGTATCTTGTAGCTCAACCCGCGAGCTTCTGCTATCGTGATGAGTTCTCTGATGTCGTTATAGTCGTCGGTTTTGTCCGTGCGCACTCCGAAACTCCCGCCCGATGACGTAATACTCACGCTCACTCCGTCATCACGCAAAGAGTCCCTGAAATATTCGGCGGCTGTGCGTGTCTTTATGCCGTATGCGTAAAATCTCCACGCTGGTATCCCCGTCGGAACTCCATCGCGGTGAATGTATATCCTCATGCCCTTCAGGGGATTGCGTATCATGTTCAGTGTGAGTCCGACGCTCGCACTTCTGACACGTTCATAGATTGCGTTTGCTTCTTTCTGTGTGAGTCCCTCGTACGGTCTGAATCTCTCATCCGGGTTCATGTTCAGAGCAACAACAAGACAGCCCTTGTCGAACGCCTGAAGTTTTGCGACATCATTGAAACCGGTCGGGTAGTCCGCAAGAATTCCTGCCTCGAACGCAAGACCGAGACTCTCGATGCACCAGCGCAATGCTTCACGCCGAGTAACTTGGCCGTCGAGGTCCTTCACGTTGTCGGTAACGTAGCCTGTGCGCAACATGAAGCCGCCGGAGTCGCTGTAGGGTGCTTCGGGTGAACTGCTCCAGTTGATGCCGCGTGCATTGAGGAGTCCCGTGAGAAATTCATAGCGTGTTACAGCCGGAGAACTATCTGCATTGAGCAGCAATATTAGCAACAGAAAGCATACGCGCCTAAAAAATTTCGTCATTCAAAAATTAACCTTCTTCATAAAAAAATTTTGAAATACCTGCTATAATTTATCACATGCCCCTGCGGTATTCGTGATAATGATTACGTTCTGAGCCAACACTCGTTTACTAAAGGCTGATGCCACAGACTACATGTCTTATCAGGGACGGGTCAGAACACTCATTACACGGTACATGCGGAGGCTGTTTTGTTATTATGGCCGCACAAAAAAAATTCTTTCTACTCACAATATATTTTCACATTTTCATTATAAAATATTGCCAACCTTATTCTTGGAGGTAACCCAAAATGAAAAAGTATATCTTCCTTCTGCTGCTGGTGGCTTTTGTTTTCTTTTACGCAAACTCAAAATTTTCGGGCAATGGTGTACTGCGTATAGGCGTTGAATGCGATTACCCTCCGAACAACTGGGAAGTCAGTGAAGCTAGCAAATACAATTTCCCGATTGCAAATCATGAGGGGTTTTATGCGGACGGCTATGATTTACAGATAGCGAACTTTGTAGCTCAAGAACTCGGCGCAAAACTTGAGGTGAAAAAATATGCTTGGGAGGACATTCCGAAAGCACTTCATAGAAGGGAAATAGACGCAATATTTTCCGGGATGCTCGACACTGAAGAGAGAAGGAAGAATGCGGACTTTTCCGAACCGTACGACGTATCAACGACAGAATATACTATCGTCGTAAACAAGAGAAGTCCGTATGTGAACGCAAAGACAATCAATGATTTTTCAGGGGCAAGAATTATTGCGCAGAAGGGGACGCATCTCAATGATGCAATAGATCAGATACCCGGAGTAATTCATGGGGAGCCGACCGAAACAATTACGGAAATGATTAATAATATCGTGAATTATAAAGTTGACGGAATAGTTATTAATCTTGACACAGGGCGTTCATATGAGAGAACTTACAGAAATTTGCTGCTGATAAGATTTCCTGAAGGTGAAGGGTTCCATCTTGATTTCAACGGGATATGTGCGGGAGTGCATAAGGGAAACAACGAACTCCGCGAAAAAATCAACCGGGCACTTAACAAACTTACGCCAAGAGAACGCCAGCACATAATGGATCGAGTAATTTCTAGGTTATGGAGTGTTACTGACCGATGAGGCCGAGAGAGTAACAGGCTTTGAGTATTCCGCCGTTGTCGATGTCATCACAGACGAAATCTGCCGAGTCCCGTGCAGTTTGTGAGCATCTGCCGACCGCAACACCCACTGCCGCATTCTTCAGCATGTCCGCATCATTAGGGCCGTCCCCGAAAGTGATTACGTCGCGAATGTCTGCTCCCTCGTGCTGTATGAGCATCTCAATGCCGCGCCACTTGGTAGAATTTTCGTGCCGTGCTTCCGTAAAGTTATTCATGAGTTCGAGCCTCACGCCTTCAGGAGGAGAGAAAAATATTCCGTGTTCAGGAGTAAGTGTTTTGGGAGGGAGCATGATGTAGCACATTATCGCGTGTGTCATCTGCTCAAGAGGCCGCACACAGTCATAACCTGCCTGCTCGTTGAAGTACGTACGAAAATCATCGAATGCCCCGCAAGTGTACAAATATTTTTCGTCAACAGCAGCAGTAACTTCCGGGAATTTGTGAGCAACTTCACGAAATGCGTTGAGGTGTTCGTCAGGGAAAAATGCGGTGTGAATTTCCTGTCCGCGAACGAAAATCTGTGAGCCTCCCGAACAGACGAGATACTCAATGCCAAATTCGCGGGCTGTAGTCATAGTGAGAAACCCTGCGCGCCCTGTAGCGATTGCCGGAATGTGTCCTGATACTTTGAGGAGTTCGACGGCTTGTCGCGTTTCAGGGGGAATGTGAGGTGTGTTGACGTGGCTTACCAGTGTGTTGTCGATGTCGAAAAATATATACTTCATGCGAAAAATTTTTCACCCTTTCAGTCGTAATGACAGTCCCGCAAAAATTCTGTCTACTATGTCGGCTTCACGAGCTAAGAGCTGGTAGACTTGGCCGGTTTCGGTGCGCCATTGCCGGGAGAACTCATCAACAGGAACTACGCCGCAGGAAATCTCATCGCCGATTATGACACTTGGCCGCAAAATATCAATACGACGGGCGAAAAATTCGGGAGCGTTAATGTTTCGGGATATGAGGGATTTTACGCCCATGTGTAATTCTGTGATGAGGCCGGGAGATGTGATGTTTTCGGGGGCTTCATGCGCAAGATTATATGTTTCCGCAAAAGTGCCGTAGATTTTTCTTGCGTAGTCCTCTTTTCCCATGTAACGTCCGCCAAGTATCAAGTGCAAGTTATCACCGCCGTAATAATAATTTCGCATATTATATACACAATCACGAGCACATGACGTACAACAAGAAAGATTGTCGAGCTTCTCGGGAATGCACACGGGTGAAACCGCCGACTCTCGTCATGCTACGAGTACGATATATACACA
>CAJOED010000160.1:3861-6600 GCA_905233335.1 uncultured Synergistales bacterium | reverse complement strand
TCATAGCGCACGGGCATAATTTCCATTTTCTTGTCCTGTAATTTTGAGAAGTCGAGAACGTCATTGATTATTCCCAGCAAAGCACGTCCGCTTCTCTGTATCACGAGCGCATATTCTCGTATTTCGGGTCTGTCTTCCTCGCGCAAAATCATCTCGTTCATGCCGAGTATGGAGTTCATCGGTGTACGTATCTCGTGCGACATATTATTCAGGAATGAACTTTTCGCCTCGTTCGCGGAATTTGCTTCTGATATTGCCGCATCAAGCCTCGCCTGCTGTCGTCTGTAAGCGTATGTGTACACCAGGAACAGCAAACCCAAAGTCCCCGCAACAATCAATACAGGAAGAAACCTTCCGCCTTCACCCGCAAGCGAATAGTCGATAGAGTCGGGATAGTGCGCCGCAAAAATCACGTTCAGAGAATACGCCGCAATTTCCAGGACTACCATTAGTACAGCCTCGCCCACCTCCATGAAACACGGAGTAGCTACCACCGCAAGAATGAAGAATATCGGAACTCCTCCGCCCGCGCCGCCGTCGATAAAGAACAGCACAGTAAAGCCGAAAATAAATATGCCGACGACAAGAGGGTATGCTAATTTCGAGAGCCGCTCAATTATTCCGTAGCGCAGACAGTGAAAGGAGTACGACGCAAGCATTACGCTCAAAATGAACAGGACGAAATACGCAGAAGCTGACGTGTAATGTTTTCCGGCTGTCCTGATGATACCAGTCAGTCCCATAGAGACCGCCGCGATAACTCCGAATGCGCACAGACATAACGCCATAATGTTTTTGCCCGAACTGTCAGGCTCCAATATAAATTCTCTGATTGATTGTGTCTTCATGCGTTGAATAATATCACAATTAAAGCACAGGTGCTATACTTGCATAGATTTCACATCATCTCATAAAATTTTTTTCACATAAGGCGAAGGAGTTATTTACAATTTGGACAGCATTTACATTATAGAATCTGAAATCGCCGTGTTATTCCTAAGCATTACACTGTGCATTTACCTTCAGCTGATTTACAGCGGGACTTCTTCCGACAAGCGCGGGCTTCTGCGTTACTGTTACATGACGACCGCCAGCAGTGTCGTTGATATTATCGTCTTGATAGTCCTCGCGGAACATTCACGCTATTCACCCGGCGCAAAATATTTCTGTTCGGTCTTGTGGCAGATGGCAGCGTGCGGAGTGTATTTCATGTTCATGAAGTACATTGCGGGCTTCGGACAACACTCAAACGGAAAGCAACGAATGCTCTACGCTCAGAATATTTTTCTCGGTGCGTTCTTCTACTTTCAGCTTGTCGGACACTTCACCGGCGCAAACTTCAGCATTTCACCTTCCGGCAAAATCATTCAGGGCGAATTGTCCTGGCTTCTGTCTTACGGCTTCATATTACATGTACCGCAAATTCTTCACGAAAGGACAGATGTGGGCACTCATCGGAAATTTCGTCGTGTGCTGGTGCATTCAGACAGCGCAGGCTCAATTCTTCCCGCACATCCCGGTGAACTTCATAATAATTTCGGTGAACGTGTATTACTTCTTCTTCCTCCTCGAAACTCCCGCATACAGAGACCTGGAACGCACGCTCGAACGATTACGCAAAGCAAAAGCCATTGCTGACGAGGCAAACGAAACCGCTATAGCCGCCGATGCCGCAAAGGGAGAATTTCTCGCGAACATGTCCCACGAGATCCGCACTCCTCTTACTACTATTTTGGGAATGGACGAGGTTATTCTGCGCAAACATGAGGGCGGGCCGATATACGAATACGCACGGGACATACAGAGCGCGGGCAACAGCTTACTGCACATCATCAACGACATTCTTGATTTCTCGAAAATAGAGTCGGGACAGCTTGAACTTGCACAACGTAATTACGACCTTGCGAGAGTCCTGCGTGATGTCGACAACATGATAAAGATACGCGCAGAACAGAAAGGCTTGAAGTACACCGCACAGATCGATAACTCTCTGCCCGATGAACTTTTCGGCGACAGAATACGAGTACAGCAGATTATGGTGAACATTCTGAATAACGCCGTGAAGTACACCAAGCGCGGAAGTGTCAAGTTCACTTTGACGGGCGTAAAAGGTGATGACCCGTCATTGATTGTCCTGCACATAACGGTAACTGATACGGGAATAGGCATTCACACGGAGGACATCCCGAAACTGTTCAAGTCATTCAGCAGGATAGACGCAAAAGAAACTCACAACATCGAGGGCACCGGGCTTGGCCTTGCGATTACGGGACGACTGATTGAGCTTATGGGCGGCACTGTAGAAGTAACATCAACTTACGGCATGGGATCAACTTTCCACGTGGTAATTCCGCAAAAAATCGTCGGCGAAAAGACACTCCGGGAATACGAGCTTGAAGCCTCGCACAAAAAGAAAGAGGAGCGCACAATACTCAAAGCACCCGACGCAAGAATATTAATCGTAGACGACAACGACATGAACAGAATAGTTCTTCGTTCACTCATGCGGGACAACGAGGTGAAAATTGACGAGGCCGATTCAGGTGAGGAGTGCCTGAAGAAAATTGCGGCGAACTCTTACGACGTTATACTCATGGACTACATGATGCCGCGCATGGACGGAAAAGAAACCCTCGCGAAACTCAAGCAGATGACCGACGCTCCCGGAGCAAAAGCAAAAGTTATTGTGTGTACAGCAAATGCCCTTGTCGGTGTGCGCGCTGAATTACTCTCCGCCGG
>CAJOED010000160.1:0-3741 GCA_905233335.1 uncultured Synergistales bacterium | reverse complement strand
ATACGGCTTTAATGTGTGGCTTGAAGCGACCGTAATTCCTTTCTTGGGGGTTATGGCGGTTTTTCTGTTCATAAGGTACGGGACAAAAGTAGAAATCAACCGGCGTTTTCGTCTGCTGGTAATGACGACGTTTTTTTCGGCAGCCCTTGAAGTTTTCTCTACTCTGCTCGTTGATGGACTGGGTCATACTTTCCTGCTGAATTTTTCGGTGAGGACAATATACTACGCCTTTGTGAACATGAATGCTTATCACCTCATGCGCTATGTTGAAGCGTTCGTGAATGTCGAGGACAAAAAATTCGATGCCTTCAACAGAATATTGCTTGCGTCAAGTTTCGTTGTGCTTGCGTTGAATGCTATGCCGGAAATAGGCGGCTTCTTTTTCGTGATAGTTACGGACGGCGTACTGTGCAGGGGGTCTTACAACACTCTATGGCGTTGCGTGTACGTGCTGTATTTTGCGGTTATGGCGTTATGGCTTCAGATAACTCACCGGCAATACTACACGGCCAAGTCTCAATTCCTCGTAATGAACTCAATATTTACCCTGCTGATAGTGTCGAACGTCATACAGTATATGTTCATGCACACGGTGCTTTTCACGTATGCGGTTGCGGCGGTGATGCTGTTCATTACGTTCTTTTACTACGAGGCTCCGACGTACCGAAGAATGCTGACGATCGAGAAAGATCTTGAGGAAGCCCGGCAGAAAGCAGAGCACTCAACCCAAATTACTAACGCGGCGAACAGGGCAAAAAGTGATTTCCTTGCGAACACATCACACGAAATCAGAACTCCCATGAACGCAATCTTAGGAATGAATGAGATGATACTCAAGGAGAGCAGAGACGCGGACATACGGCAGGCATCACTTGACATTCGCAAGGCGGGAAATCATTTGCTGTCCATCATCAATAACATTCTCGACATATCGAAAATAGAGTCCGGGAAAATGGAGCTGTACAATGCAAACTATCACATTTGGCAGATGCTCCGGGATATTGAGGAAGGTAATTTTGAGGCGGTCAACGAAAAGGGATTGAAGCTGGTGCTTGATGTCGATAAAAATTTGCCCGAACACCTTTACGGGGACGAGGACAGAATACGCCAGGTCATAACAAACCTCATAGATAACGCTGTGAAGTACACACCCAAAGGCACAATCACACTAAGCATTCACGGCGGGAAGGCCTCACATTCGCGGGTGCACCTCACAATTTCGGTGAAGGATACGGGAATAGGGATACGCAACGAGGATCTGTCAAAGCTGTTCAGATCATTCGAGCGCGTCAACCTCCACGAAACACAAAACATACAGGGTGCGGGTCTTGGCCTTACACTTGTGCGCTACCTTCTCGAACTCATGGGCGGAAAAATCCGGGCAGAAAGTGAATACGGAAAAGGCAGCGTCTTCACGTTCGAGCTTGTACAGCAGCTGGCGCAGGAAGGTTTTCAGGGGACAATTGCGGAGTATGAAGCGATGCTCGACAAGGGAATGGACGAACGCACCAGCACACAGAAAGACGATGACCGGCCTTTCACCTGCCCCGACGCAAAGCTGCTGATTGTCGACGATACGCCCGTGAATTTGGTAGTGGCTCGCGGAATGCTGAAAGAGTTTGACGCACAAGTAGAAACTTCCGAGAGCGGTGAAGAATGTCTCGAACTCCTGAAGACTAACCGTTACGACATAATATTTCTGGATCACAAGATGCCTGGTCTTGACGGAATAGAAACGCTCAATAAGGCGCGGGAAATTGACGGCCCCTCGAGGCTTGCGATATATATAGCATTGACGGCAAATTCAGGGGCGGGACTGCGTGAGGAATATATATCACTCGGCTTCAATGACTATCTGCCAAAACCGATAAAGTCAGACGCAATGAGAAAAATTCTTGCGCACTATATCCCCGAAAATTTGAAGGTGAGGTAATTTTTTTACATGTACAACGAAAATAACTATATGACCCTGCAAAAAATTTCTGCAAACATGCCCGGCGCATTAATCGTATACAAGGACAACGAAGCAGAAGAGATAGTTTTTGCCAGTGATGAGATCGCTGAAATATTCGAGTGCGATTCTGTGAACGACTTTATGAGGTTTACGGGAGGAAGTTTTGCGACGATAGTTTACCCGGAGGACATTGAAGAGGTCGAGCACATCATCAAGAAACAGATAAAAGCTACAGGCGGCTATGACTACGTAACGTACAGAATAATCACAAAGAACGGGCACATCAAAAAGATAGAGGACTGGGGACACCTCGTTAATGATGAGGAACTCGGAAAAGTCTTCTATGTATATCTTCATGATATGGACGTGCGCGAAAAATTGACTGAACTTTCAGGCCAAACCAGCCTCCCGGAACCAAAAGCCAACGTCATTGATGAGCTTACCGGGCTGGCAAACATGAGGGCGTTTCGTCTGAAGGCTCCAGAAGTGATTAATACGATGTTCAAGAGGGGCGGAGTTCCGAACTGCATATACTTCAACATCAGGAACTTTCACACGTACAACGAAACATACGGCTTTGCAGGCGGCGACAGAATGCTGAAGTCCATTGCGCGAATTTTGCAGGACACATTTCCGGCGGGGTTTGTTGCGCGTTTCGGGGACGATCATTTTGTTGTGCTCACTGCCCAAGAGGATCTGAAAGCAAAAATCACACGCATGAGCGTCCGCATCAACAACATAAGGCGCGGAGTAATCGTCGAGATGAAGGCGGGAATTTACGCGGTGAAGGACAGAACGTTAGACATCAGCGAGATGTGCGACTTTGCGAAACTTGCCTGCGACAGTATCAAGAGGGAGTACGGCACAAACGTCCAGTTTTACGACGGGAGAATGGACGAGAGATTGCAGCTCCAGGAGTACATCATTAACACGTTCGACGATGCCATTAATCGCGGGAACATCAAAGTGTACTTACAGCCTGTTGTTGATGTCATGACGGGGGCGGTCGTTTCTGCAGAAGCACTGACGCGGTGGGAAGACCCCGAACACGGAAGACTATCGCCTGCTGACTTTATCCCGGTGCTTGAGGAGGAGCGCGAGATACACAAACTTGATACGTTCATGATTAACAGAGTGTGCGAGGAGTTACGGAAACGCAGGAACAACGGCGGGGAATTGATGCCGATTTCCCTGAACTTGTCGCGTTTGGACTTTGAGCTGACTGATATAGTGAGGGTGATTGAGGACGCTATCACGAAATACAGCATACCGCGCGAAATGTTACGCTTTGAGCTTACCGAGAGCCTGATAGCAGTGGACATGGACGCAATGCAGCATGAAGCAGAACGACTCCGCCAGCACGGTTTCAATGTATGGATGGACGCATTCGGAGCGGGGTATTCGTCGTTGAAGGTGCTGAAGGATTTTGCGCTTGACGGGCTGAAAATCGACATGGACATGATACGCTCATTTGATGACGAACGCGCAACAATAATAATTTCTGCAGTGATAGACATTGCGAAAAAGCTCGGCATTCCGGCACTGTCTAAGGGTGTCGAAACGAGAGAACAGCTCGAATTTCTCCGCAAGGCCGGGTGCGATCTGGCGCAGGGGTATCTGTTCGGTCGTCCCGCTCCCATAAAGGAGTAATCATTATGAGGCTCGATAAATTTCTCAAACTCGCCCGTCTCGTAAAGCGCCGCACTGTTGCCCAAGAAATGATCGAACTCGGAGCAGTACGCCTTGAAGGGAGAGAGTGCAAGCCGTCGAGTGAAGTCCGTGAAGGG
>CAJOED010000159.1 GCA_905233335.1 uncultured Synergistales bacterium | reverse complement strand
ATTATTGCTGTCGGCATTCCCACGAACATAACGGCTAACGACAAGAACAGCCAGAACAGCGCAATCATTAATATCTTTGCTTTCAACAATTTCGGCATGACTATCAACCCTCCCATGCTAATACGACGGAACATAAGCAAGCCCGCGCACATTCACCACATCTATGCTCCTGTATGCCCGCTCGTGAACGTCAACGATATATACATCCCTGTTTGTCGGACGGTGAAGACCCGGCGCAATGTTCAGCACCTGACGACCGAACGGAACAGCCTGCACTCGTTCGAGATTACGCAACAACGCCGCTCTCGGTATGTTGTCGACGGGCTGGGGCATCATGTCCACCGCACGCTTCAGCCACTCATACAGCGCAACAGCACGTCCCGCCGCAACTGAATCACTCACCTGCATAGCGCGCGAACGCCACAACATTCTTTTTGTCTCTATGAATCCGCCGGCACTGTCAAGCAATATATTCTGATCCGCAAAAATCATTCCACGACATGAGAGATATGTATCATCAGGTTCCGCACAATTCCATAAACGCCACGACGAACGCAGACGCATAAAGTTCCGCCAGATTTCACGCGCTCCCATTCCGCCCATGAAGGAAATCACGACACCGGCCTTCTCACCTTCATAACTCTCTATCTCTTCCGACATCATGATGAAGCTGTCGCGTGCAGAAGCGTCCGCCCAGTACGGCATCGGCATAAATCCCGCCGCGTCCAACATGTTGTAGCAGATTTTCGCTTCCCGTTCCTGGTTGACGGTGAATCGGCTCGCCGCAAGTGCTATCCTCTTGTCCTTGTCGTAAATAGCTCGTGCGTACTCCGTGAATGCCGCCGCTCTGTAATCCCTGTACAGGTCAAGCGCGAAAACGTTGCGACTGTCGATTAACACGCTCTCACCGCCCGCAATCATCAACGGAACATCTCGCCCCGCTAATCTTGCCACGAGTGCAGAGTCAACATCTGACGCAAGCGCAAAGCTCATCACTGCCGCAGTGTGTGTGCCGATGTCGAGCCGTAATTTTTGCACGGAGGCCAAGTCGCCGGAAATATTCAGCCGCGTGAAGTGCACGTCATGACCGCCTATTCCGTTGCTGCTCTCGGAAATTTCGCGCTCCACCCACGATAACGCCGTGTTGATGGATATGCCCGGTTCTGTGTTCCAGCCGCCGGAAGGGGGAATAACGAGAACGTTCCACACCCAGTCATGAGCTTGTTGTTGTCGTGAAGGGGCGCAGAACGCTTTGTTGGTGGATACGACGCATAAAATTATTACGAGTAATGCAAAAATTTTACGCATGAATGAAAGTGTTATTTTTTCCGTGATAACTGCTGGATTACGTCCTGTGTGATGTCAATTCCGCCGATGAGAACTACGAACTTATCGAGGACAATCAATATGTTTTTCTTTGCGGCAACTTCACGCACTGCCTGTTCGCAATCATGGTAGATCGGAGCCATCAATTTCTGTTCTTCCTGCGCAAGCTCCATACGCTTTGCCTGTACTGCCTGGGCTTTTTTCTGCTGGTCGGTCTCTTTGTCTGCGGCGGCTTTGGCTTCATTCTCTTTCTGACGCGCAAGGTTCGCCAACTGCTGACGTACTTGGTTCAGCTGCGGGTGGCTGTTCAGGATTTCTCCACGATCAACTACTCCGATGTTTGCAGATGTTACTGTGGCGGAGTTCGATGAGGCTGATGCACCTTTCTTTGCGGCGGCACTGGCTGACACTGCAAAGGCCATTGCGAAAATTGCTATTGTGATTATGAATAACATGATTTTTTTTGCTGACATACTAATTATATTCCTCCCTAAAAATTTTTTGTGTTGCATTCTAGCATTCAATGTTTGCGCTAAAAAACGTTAATATTACTCAAGCCCGCGAAATTATATTACGACGCTCAAGAATTTTCATTAGCGGCACACCGACAACATGACATGCTCCCGCCCTGCCTAGTCCGACATAAATACATGTTGCGAATGTTAGCAAGCCCACTATGCCGCCAGAAACATAACGTGCTCATGATTCACACAGCCCGTGAGACTATATTACGACGTTCAAGAATTTTCATTAGCGGCACACCGACAAGATAACATGTGTTGCGAATGTTAGCAAGTCCACTATGCCGCCAGAAACATAACGTGCTCATGATTCACACAGCCCGTGATACTATATTACGACGCTCAAGAATTTTCATTAGCGGCACACCGACAAGATAACATGCTCCTGCCTCACCGAGTCCGACATAAATACATGTTGCGATTAACGGAACATCTATCAGGTAGTGAAGCTCTGCACCGATGATTAACGCGTTCGAGATGACCGGCCATAGTGCGCCCGTGAAAATATTTCGTGAACGCCTCGTGAGTACTGCCGCAATTAGTGTAGCAAGCGACCCGAATACCATATCGACAAGTCCGAATCCCCCGAAGAAGTTCGCGAACACACAGCCCGCAAAAAGTCCCGGTATTGCTTCAGGAAGGTAGAACGGGAGAAGCGTCAGTGCTTCCGACACACGGAACTGAACAGCTCCATACGATATGGGCGCAAGTGTGATTGTGAGTGCCGCATACAGTGCCGCGATTAGTGCACCCCGTGCGATTTTCTTTGTGTAGGTGTTAATGATTATTCGCTCCTTATTGTGATTTTGGGATATTTCTTAAAATTTGCCGCCAAAATTTTATCAATCGTGTCAAGTGATTGGGTGTATATGTACAGCGGCTGTTCGTCATCCCCCGGATCCATCACGAACACTCCGGCCTCCTCAAAAACTTTCAGGACTTCCGGCTTTCTGTCTTCCACCTCGACGATATAGCCATACGGAGGAAGCATGAACTCTCTGCGTTCTCGTAATTCGTCATCGAGGAACTTACTCCACCCCGACAACATGAAGCGCGCTAATCTCATTCCCGAACTCCGCGATTGTATGAGCAGTTTGCGCTGTGAGTCTCTCGTTCGTCCCCGCCAGTATGATTCGTAGAGCATGGAGAACGCATTATAGCGCGTTGTGTGTTCCGGCCTCCAGAGTTCCGCGTCGAGGTCAAGCCACGCTACAAGCCCCGGTTTTACCCGTCCCAAAAGTGAAAGCCCCTTCTGCGTCGTGAGAATAAGACCCTTGCGCCCGTCCTCAACATGAACATCATGATAGTATTTCTCAGCAATTCTCCCAAGTGCTTCAAGTCCCGGCCTCCTTCCCATGAAGAAATCACAGCCGCATGATTCACACTTCGGGGGTAATTCTTTCAGGTGTCCGCAGACACGACAGCGCAATACATTCCCGCCGCCTGTACTCTGCATTACGCCGCCGCACTTCTCACACTTCACGACCTGGCCGCATTTCTCACAGAAAACTTCTGATGATTCGCCGCTCCTGTTGAGAATCCACATCACGTTATGCTTCTGTGATAACTCCCTGTACGTGTGCTTGATGAGCGAGAACGTCAGTGGGATATGTCCCTCAATGCCGGGTGCCTGTTCTTTGTGTGAGCGGTAGATGTCGACGAGAATAATATTTTTGCGTTCGGGGGTAATGAGTTCGTCGGGGTGTGTGCGCAGGTAAGTCTTGAGTGAGGGCATTCGTCCTGCAGTGATGAGTTCTGCTCCGAGATATTGCGCTCTGTGTCCCGCAAGACTCCGTGCTGAAATTTTCGGGGATTTCTTGAGGATGTATGCGGGGTTTTGTTCGTCGTCGATGATGATTTTTTCGGGGGAGAACGGAGCGAATACTGCACCTTGTGAGCCGACAATCACGCGTAAATCCTCAAACTTTGCGAACTCCCAAGTAAAATGAAAGGGTTTTCCTTCTCTTGATGACCATAACAACGGCCTGATGTGTAATTTTTTGAGTATCAGGTCAGAGAATTTTTTTGCGGCCTCTTGAGTGGGAAATAATATCAGCGTTCGTTTCTCCCTCGTAATTTCCGACAGATAAAAATCACCCCGCTCACTGTCGAACGGTGAAAAAAAAGTTCTCTCGTGAAACTCTCCATGCTCAATTTTAGGTGGTGGGTCTGACTTTTCGCCGATGTATATATCTCGCGGCAGAAAGTTTTTCAGCACAGCCCCGACACCGCACATACACACACGCGCCGCCCACTTGGCCAGGTCGAAAACATCATCACCGATTACGCACGCACCGTCAATCACTCCCGCAATAGGTTTCAGCTTCACCCCTGCAGGAACTTCACGAACGCTCCGGCCAAGCACAAACCCCACATGAAGAGTCTTCCCGACCTCGACGATTACGCGCACGCCTTCAGGAATGCTGACGGGAGATTCATACGTGAGTGGAGCTATGGCCATTTCGGGGATTACTACATCAAGACGCTCCATACGTCGAACGCAATATCTTCTTTGAGGCCCGTAAAAACTTTTCCGCCGGGAATAATTTTCAGCGTGTTGGTGTCGTGTGCAAAGCCGGAATTTTCGCCCGTAACATCATTAGCGAGTATGTAGTCGAGGTTTTTACGTGTGAGCTTTTCGCGGGCGTGAGCTTCTACGTTGTCGGTTTCTGCCGCAAAGCCGATGAGTTTCTGTCCCGGACGTTTCAGCCTTCCGACTTCAGCGGCAATATCGGGGTTCTGCACAAGCTCAAGTGTCAGTGTGTCTTTTCCCTCACGCTTTATCTTGTGCCCGTGATACTCTTTCACCCTGTAATCACCGACAGCCGCCGCCTTCACGACGTAATCAGCCCACGCAAGATTTTCTTTCACCGCCGCAAGCATATCCAGAGCCGACACTATTCGCACGACATCAAGCCCGTATGTGTCAGCGTGAATTTCCCCCGCAACCAGCTTAACGTCCGCGCCCCTGTACCATGCCGCACGAGCCATAGCAGCTCCCATTTTGCCGCTTGAAGGGTTAGAGATGTAGCGCACGGGGTCAATGTATTCATGCGTCGGCCCGGCTGTAACGAGTACATTTTTCCCGCCCATATCGTGAACGCACAACGCCCTGAATATTTCGTGAAGTATCTCATGAGGCTCCGGCATTCGTCCCTTACCCGAAACACCGCAGGCAAGATCCCCCGTGTCAGGCTCTACAACTTTCACGCCGCGAGCTTTGAGTGTTGCAATGTTGGCTTGTACTGCTTGGTTGTCGTACATGTCCTCATTCATTGCCGGGAAAACAACGACGGGACATTTTGCGGCGATTACTGCGGAAGTCAGAAGGTTATCACAGATGCCGTGAGCTATTTTCGCGAGGGTGTTTGCTGTGCACGGGGCAACAGCGATAACGTCAGCCCAGTGTGAGAGCTTTATGTGCGGTATAGTGCAGTCGAACTCGTCGTCAGTCCATACCCTGCGCCCTGAAAGCGTCGATAACGTCATGGGAGCTACGAAATTTTCCGCCGAACTCGTCATGATGATTTCTGCTTCACAATCTGACTTCCTGATGAGGCGAACGAGTCCGGGGATCTTATAGGCCGCTATACCTCCCGATATGCACAAGAGAATTTTGCGGCCTGTCTTCCAGCTATTCATTTACTGCGTGTGCGGCTATCGGGCTTTTGTTCTCCTCAATCTCAAGAAGGACGTTCGAGATAAAACGTTCATTGCCCGGCGTACCTTTCTCGATTGCTGCTTCTTCACTTTCACGGCGTGCTTCTGCTGCAACTTTTGCGGTGATTTCGTATTTGTTGTCAGTCCCGCATTTTTCCGCTAGCCACTCCAAATCATAAAACTTCATTAATAATCACTCCTCTTTTACGTGAAAAATCTTGCAAGTTCCTCTATAGAGAGATTATACCTGCAAAGTTCTTTGTGTGTTTCGTCATCGTAGACTTTTCCGTATAACGCCCTCCCGCAAAAAAATGTTCATGTCATTATAACAAAGTCCTCACTACACGGGGGCGGGTGGG
>CAJOED010000158.1 GCA_905233335.1 uncultured Synergistales bacterium | reverse complement strand
AGACTATATGCGTGATGCGTGATGCGTGATGCGTGATGCGTGATGCGTGATGCGTGATTATAGCAACTTTAAGCACTTTCGTCTACACCTTTCTGTGAAATTCTGTGAAATTTACGAAATTATATCACATGCTCTAGCTTTTCCCCGTAAGTTTCGCCCACCTCCTGCGCCACTTTTTACGCGCTTCAAGCCTTTCACCCAGATCACGAGACCCGACACCGTACACAAGATAGAGTATTATTCCCGAAACTATCATTATGAACACCGTAGACGCACACCGCCGACCCGACGCATTCACGTTATAGCCTTCTCTGCCTTCCTCCATCGTCATGTTCTGGATTATCATCGCGTAAGTTTTCCCGTAAGATGACTGGAACGTCGCGCCCATGTCGTATTCTGTGAACAACGCGTTGAAGTTCAGCGCAAACACCGCAAGCACACTCGGCAAAATTATCGGGAGCTTAACCTTCAGGAATGTGTACACGGGAGAAGCACCGAGATTTTTCGCGGCCTCTTCAAGTTCGTCATCGATAGCGTAAAATGCCGCCTTAATCATTCGGAGCGCAAAAGGAAGTTTCGTTACTGTGTATGCCATGATGATGAGGAAGCGCACGTTTTCCCGCCAGTATAAATTATTCCCGAACACATACCATACTTCACGATTGAAGAATATTCTGTATGAGTAGCAGATTAATATCGTGGGAAGCAGCCAGGGGAACAGCAGACAGCTTTCTGTTACGAGCGCACGAGTCTTATTGCGGTGCCTGAAGATGTACGACACAGCCAGCACCACGATAACGCACGCCAACGCCGCCGCAACCGCCGACATCACGAACGACAGCCGAATCCCTCCGACAGCGTCAGAGTTCGAGAACACGCCCGAAATAGAGCCGATTCTCGTCCGTAACCTTCCGCGTGAAGTCATATACTCGTAATTCTGCGTCCCAAAGTAATTTACGAACGTCCAGTCCGTGAAGTTGAGCATTTTGCTTCTTATTGCCGGGTAATTCTGGAACGAGAACAGCACAATCATTACTACGGGTGTCATGTAGATTACGAACAGCACATACGCGTAAACGTGAGCTATGATGTTCCATGCGGGGCTGGTGATTTTCTGCTTTACGAGTTTCGCCTTTGTCTTTGAGACGGAGAGATAGTGCCCTTTTCGCTCATAGTAGTTCAGGACGCTCAATAATATTATCGTGAACATCGCAAGTATTACGCTCAACAACGCCGCACGTGCCTGCGGAAACGACTCATCAGCCGCACTTGACCCCGCAAGCCTGACGATTTCCGGGTTGATTGAGTTGTAGCCGAGCAGAGTCGGTGCGGACATTGCGCAAAGTCCCGTAATGAACGTCATCACCGTAAGCGAGAACAGCGTCGGGAGCAGTGTCGGCATTACCACCCTGAACAGCACACGGAACGGACTGGCTCCCAAGTTGCGCGCGGCCTCTACAGTGTTGTAGTCTATGCCCCTGATAGCATTTCGGAGGAATAAGGCATGATTCGACGTACACGCAAAAGTCATCGTGAACAATACCGCGTTGAAGCCGGAGAACCATTGACGGTTTATCGTCGGGAAAATCTGCGCTAACCATGTAGTCATCATTCCGTTGGTGTCGTAGAGAAACTGATAGCCCGTAACGAGCGCAACGCCCGAATATATCAGCGTCGTCATGTAGCCCATGCGTAAGATGTTCGCGCCCTTGATGTCGAAATATTCCGTGAGAAGTACTATGCTTATTCCGACGATGTTCACGGTAATTACGAGGCACACGGCAAGTTTGAGGGAGTTCCATACGAACAGGGGCATTGTTCCGGCCATGAAGAATTTTACGACGGCGAGGGGGTCAATATTTCCCTGGGCGTTTTTTGTCGTGAATATAGATGTTAGTGTGTTCAGACACGGGAGCACCATAAATCCCAAGAACAAATACACGAACAGGACGAACCCGAAAATTTTTGCGATAAATCCTGCGTCGAACGTGTTAGCTTTCTGCATAGTCCTCACTCCTTCGGGTAACTCATTATGTCGGCAGGGTTGATTATGACTCTGACATTTTCGCCGGGACGATAGATGTTCACGCCGTCATTCTTCTCAATGACTTTCAGCACCTGACCGCCCGCCTTGATGTAATACTTGATGTACAGCCCGTAATATTCCTGGCTCTCAATCACTCCCGGAAAACCTGAATTGCTTTCACGTTCCACTCTTATGCGTTCGAGGCGTATGAAGTGGTTTTGCTTTTCGCTCAGGCCAAGTGAAGAAGTTATTTGCGTGTCGAGCTTGTTGATGTCCCCGATGAAGTTCGCGACAAATTCTGTTTTCGAGTGGTTGTAGATGTCGTTCGGTGTGCCGGTCTGCTCGATTTTCCCCTTGTTGAAGACGGCTATGCAGTCAGAGAGCGTCAATGCTTCTTCCTGGTCGTGCGTAACGTAAATTGTCGTGATGCCGAACTCCCTCTGCATGTTCTTGAGTTCATTGCGGAGCTGTACACGGAGTTTTGCGTCGAGGTTGCTTAACGGCTCGTCCATGCAGATAATCGCTGGTTCGGTAACAAGTGCGCGTGCTATGGCGACTCGTTGCTGCTGTCCTCCTGAAAGCTGGCTTACTGCCTTTGCGAGCTGCTCATCAGAGAGATCCACTTTCCGGGCAATATCGCGTACTTTTTTGTCGATGTCGTTTTTGCCGAGCTTCTTAATCTTGAGGCCGAACGCTATATTGTCGTACACGGTCATCGTCGGGAACAGAGCGTATGACTGGAACACTATGCCGATGTTGCGTTTCTCAATGGGAACGTGGGTGATGTCTTTTCCTGCCATGAAGACGCTTCCTGATGACGGCTCTATGAAGCCGGTGATTGTGCGGAGTGTTGTAGTTTTGCCGCAGCCGGACGGGCCAAGAAACGTGAAGAACTCTCCTTCTTTTACGTGAACATTAATGTCATGAAGAGCCTCGAAATCTCCGAATTTCACGAAGATATTATCAAGCCTTATCAATACAAAAACACCTCCTGAAAAATTTTGCGTTGGATTTTGTTATAATAGCACATAAGAAAAACATGAAAGGAGTATTTGACGGTGAAGAGTAATTTTGGTAAAATCGACCATCGACCATCGACCATCGACCCGAATAGTGCGCTAAAAATCCTCGTGTGCTATCACAAACCTTACACCATGCCAAACACTGACGACGGAATACTGCTCCCGATACACGTGGGCAAAGCGTTATCACGGCAGGAACTCAATATCCAGACGGACAATGAAGCAAACGGCCGGCCCTGCGACAACATCAGCGAAAAGAACGACTGCTACAATGAACTTACAGCTATGTACTGGGCGTGGAAGAACTTGCGCAAGGTGTATCCTGACGTGAAGTATGTCGGTCTTGCTCATTACAGGCGGTTTTTTGCTGTCGATAAAACAAAATGTTTAGATGATACTATAGGCAGGCCGGAGCAGGAAATTAAAAATTACACACTCAATGCGCAAAAAGTTATAGATATACTTGAGAGCGGGAAAGTTATCGTATGCAGGAAGCGTTGTTTTGGATTCTCTATATACATTGATTATTGTCTGCACCATTTGAGTGATGATTATCGTACTCTGAAAAAGGTAATCAGTGAAAATTTCCCAGATTATTATTATGATTTCATGACTTTTATGGAATGCAATAATAAGATTCATTTATACTGCATGTTCATAATGAAGTATGATGATTTCATTAAGTATTGTGAATGGCTATTTGCTGTCCTTGCAAAAGTTGAAGCAGAAATACCATATCAGAA
>CAJOED010000157.1 GCA_905233335.1 uncultured Synergistales bacterium | reverse complement strand
ACCGTAGCCACTCCCGTAATCGCCCATGACACCGGGTAAACGTCCATCAGCACGGTAAAATCATTCTTCCACGCGAACACCGTATACACCCATATGATTCGCAGCACACAGCACCCAAGCAGGATAATCACCGCAGGAAGAGTCGAATAGCCCATGCCGCGCAAAGCTCCTCCGCAAATCTCGTAAATGTTCGTCATCCATAAGAACGCTACAACATGAATCATTCTCACTTGGCCGTAAGCTAACACTTCAGGGTTGAGGGTGTATATGCTCAATAACTCCGTGTCCCATACAGCACATACTACGCACGCAAGCCCCGTAAAAAATACTCCCGCCGACATCGTGAGCGCAAGAACTCTCCTGCAACGTGCATAACTCCCTGCGCTGTAGTTCTGGCTCGTGAAGGTTACGACTGCCTGTGTGAACGCCGCAGCAATGTAGTACACGAGGAAGTCGAAATTCAACGCCGCCGCACTCCCTGCAGAAGCATATGAGCCTATTCCGTTAATGGCTGTCTGTATTGTTACGTTCGAGATCGAGAACAGCGAACCCTGAACTCCCGCCGGAAGTCCTATACGCAATATTTGAGTGAAGTATATTTTCTTGAGCATGAGTTCCCTGAATGAAAACGTGAATGGTGCTTCCTCGTGCATTAGGTAGTACATAATCATGAAGGAACTTACGACGTTGGAGATTACCGTAGCAGCAGCAACACCCACGACGCTCAAACGAAATACTATTACGAGTATCAAGTTCAGTATGACGTTCACGACTCCTCCGACCGCAAGACACCATAAAGGCCTGCTGCTGTCTCCCCTGCTTCGGAGTATTGCGGAGCCGAAATTGTACAGCATGATGAAGGGCATTCCCAAGAAATATATTCTGAAATACACGACGGCCAAGTCCATAATGTCATCAGGGGTATTCATGAGCGCAAGAAGCGGACGTGCAACAATAAGACCCCACGCGATAAGAATAACACTGCTGATTAGCGCAAGAGCTATTGATGTGTGTATTGCGTCGTGAATCTTTTGGGTTTCGTTCTTGCCGATGTATTTCGCGACTACGACATTAGCTCCTATGGAGAGACCGACAAATATATTTACCATGAGGTTAATCGCCGCACCGTTACTGCCGACTGCCGCCATTGCCTGAGGGGAGTCAAAGCGTCCGACTACAGCAACGTCCGCAGAGTTGAACAACTGCTG
This sequence comes from uncultured Synergistales bacterium, assembly GCA_905233335.1. Taxonomy (GTDB): domain Bacteria; phylum Synergistota; class Synergistia; order Synergistales; family Aminobacteriaceae; genus JAFUXM01. The sequence goes on along the minus strand of CAJOED010000157.1, from coordinate 2,605 downwards.
AAGCATCATGCTCGCCGCCAGCGGGAGAGAGAATATCAGTATCTTGTCGAGAAGTGAACCGTGAAGCATATCTATCTGATGTTGTTTGTGCAAAATAATTTTGTCTCCTGTGTGAATAAGTTTACGGGATTATAGCACTATGCGTTGTGTAATGATTTTCGCCGTAAGAGTGTGAGTAAATATCTTGTCGGTCTGCGCAAAAATAATTTTCTCCTGAATAAATTACGGGGCTATGCGTTGTGTAATAATCTCACCGCAAGAATGAGAGTAAATATCTTGTCGGTCTGCACAAAAATAATTTTCTCCTGAATAAATTACGGAACTATGCATTGTGTAATCACCTCGCCGCAAAAGTGATAGCAAATATTTCTTCGGTCCGCACAAAATGATTTTAGAGGGGATTATGCACTATGTGTTATATAATAATTTCACCGCAAAAAAAAATTTATGCTTGGAAGGGGATTTTGTATCATGTTCAAGCCAAAAGGTATAGTTATTCCTGTCGTTACTCCCGTCGATGATGAGGGACGTTTTCTTGAGGACGAATACAAAAAGTTATTGCAGTACTTCATAGACAACGGCATTCACGGAGTGTTTCCGTTCGGGACATCAGGAGAGTTCTATGCGTTCGACAATGGATTTTACCGTCATGTTCTTGAAGTTACGTGTGAATACGCGCGCGGAAAAATGGACATCTACGCAGGTGCTAACAACATCACTCCCAAAGGTGCCATAGAGCTTGCGAAAATTGCCGAAAGCCAGAAAGTTGACGCATTGAGTGTACTCACCCCCATGTTCGTGAGCCAGACACAGGCAGAACTCGAAATCTACTACAGGAAGATAGCCGACGCTACGAGCCTTCCCATTGTCATCTACAACAACAAGCCAAAAACGAACGTCGGAGTTGACCCCGCTACAATTCAGAAGCTCGCGAAAATCCCGAACATCATCGCCGTAAAAGACAGCACCGGCGACATGACGAACGCTGAAGAGTACATACGCCTCACTCGCGACAACCCGGAGTTCTGCGTTCTCATGGGACGTGATACACTGATTTACGCGGCACTTCATTACGGGGCAGCAGGTGCTATCACTTCATGCGGCAATATCGCTCCGAGAATAGCCGTCGACATCTACGAGAACTTCATGAACAAGAATTACGGCGCGGCACTTGAGGCACAATTCAAGCTGAGCGAACTCCGAATTGCTACGAACATGGGAAGTTTCCCGGTGGTAATCAAAGAAGCGTTGAACATGATAGGCTACAAGGTCGGGAAGTGCGTAGAGCCGATACAGCCGCTTACACCCGAACAGCACGCAAAACTTGAAGTCGTGTTGAAGAATATCGGGCTTCTGAAGTAAGAATGAAAATCATAACTCCCCCTTCCGTTTGTGTCGGGGGAAAATTTTTTTACTACGATGCTACTCTACACAATAGGCTTCACGAAAAAGACAGCAGAAGAATTTTTTGATGGTATAAAATATCGTGCTGTTCAAATACTTATTGACGTGAGACTAAATAATACTTCACAGCTGATGGGATTTACCAAACGCCGTGATATGAAATATTTTCTTGATAGATTATGCAATTGTGAGTATCAGCACAAGCCGGAATATGCCCCGACAAAGAATATACTCGATAACTACAAAAGAGACAAAATCACGTGGGAAGATTACGAGAGAAAATACAAAGCTCTCATGAAAAGACGTAAGGCTATTGACGATTTCATGATGTACTTTGATTTTTACGACAGCGTCTGCCTCTTATGTTCCGAGCCTACTCCCGAACACTGCCACCGACGACTATTCGCCGAAATGATACACGCACAACTCCCCGGCACCGAGATAATACACATATGAAGATTGACGCGGTAATCCTGGCCAAGTCAACAATGTGGGGAGCTTTCTGTGTTGCCGGACTCGACGTGAACAATGACAGGTGGGTGCGCTTTGTGTCTTTTGAGGACGGCGACCCACTCGCGGACTATCAGCTGATGTTCATGAACTCACCCGGAAGCTGTCAGCCTCTCGATGTCGGACGAATAAGCATTGCCCGCGAAATTCCGAAACGCAACCACAGCGAGGACGTAATGATTAAGCGCGACTTATGGCTGAAGCTCGGACGAATGACGATTGATGACGTTCTGAAGTTTCACCCGGCGGAAGAGTACAGATACATTTTCGGGAATGACTGCGAATATGTTACTGAAGGCGAAATGATGAGGCTGGGCTTCAGGTACTCGCTGATACTAGTTCACGTTCAGGGATTGAGCGTCCGCTATGAGAGCAACAGAAACAACATACTCAAAGGCCGGGCGGAGTTCAGCTACAACGGCGTGTGCTACAGGAATATCCGCGTTACTGACCCGGAGTACGAGCACGGGAAAGGCAGCGTGAATTTCGGTGAGGCGTTTCTCGTGATGAGTATGCCGGTAAAGCCTTTTCGGGAAAACGGGAGGTACTACAAGCTGATAGCAAAAATTTTCACAAAGGAGAGCAGATGACATGACCGAACACTACGGGTTCACGTGGCCGGGCAGGAACGACGCACTGCACCAGGCAGGCACACCCACCGACAAGACGTTACGACCCAGCATTGACGACA
>CAJOED010000156.1:3869-6841 GCA_905233335.1 uncultured Synergistales bacterium | reverse complement strand
CATAAAGTGGCGTAATTTACAGGAGGTCTTTTAAATGAGTAGACTTAACAACGCGGCTCAAAAGGTAATGGCGAGCAGTGGTTTAACCGGTGGACGCACTTCAATCAAATGCACCGAACTCGCCGAAAAGTATCCCAACGGCGTACACGTTACCGGTATCGGGCAAAACGAATACGACGGCAGAAAGTATTACGTCAATCCCCGCAACAAGTCCGACACCCTCAACAGGAAGTCCGGCACTCGCAAGCACCATAGTCAGCATGATTAGTCCCGCCGTCGGAACTCCTGCAGTACCGACCGACGCAAGCAATGACGCAAACACTATGGCCGCCTGCATTGAGAACGTAATCTCCATGTTGTACGCCCTCGCAACAAACAGAGCGCACACTACCTGATATATTGCTGTACCGTCCATGTTGATAGTAGCTCCCAAAGGAAGAACGAACGAACTTAACCCGTCCGACACTCCTAAATTTTCACGGACATTAGCGATAGTTACGGGAAGGGTTACGGAACTCGAACGCGTTACGAACGCCGTAATTGCCGCTTCCTGAATGCCCCTGAAGAACCAGAAAGGTGAACGACGGCAGAACATCATAACCATCAGCGAATACACTACGACAGCATGAACGAAACACCCGGCATAGACAGCCGCAATAATCTTCACGAAAGGCACGAGAATAGACAGACCGAAATTTGCCGCAGTCGTCGCTATTAACGCAAACACACCGTACGGCGAAAAGTTCATGACTATCCGCGTGAGTGAGTACATAATATCGGCGGCCTTCCCGAAAAATTCCGCAAACTTCCTCCCGGTATCTCCCGCAACAATACAGGCAACTCCGACGAACAGCGCAAACACTATAATCTGGATCATGTTGGCGTTCACCATCGCGGTTATGGGATTCGAGGGGAAAATATCGAGTATCATGTCATGAAAACGTACGGGCTTTGTTGCGGCGGCTACGGCTTGCAGTCCTGCGGGAATATCTATATTGTTACCCGGCCTGATAACATGTGCGGCTGCCAGTCCGATAAATATCGCTGTAAGTGTAGTGATGAGGTAAAGCGCGATTGTCTTTGCTCCGATACGGCCAAGCATTTTCGTATCTTCAACGCCCGCAACACTCGAAACAAGAGATGAGAATACCAGCGGGACAATTATCATAGCGAGAAGGCGCAGAAATATTTTGCCGACGACATCAAGAAACGGCATAACATAACTGCTCATTACGCCGGAAGTGCCCAGCATGGGAGCCGCAATGAAGCCGAATATTATACCGAGCACAAAGCCGACTGATATTTTTACGAGCAGGGGAGTTCTTCCTGTCCTGTAAAGAATTTGCCGCATAATTACAGCTCCCTAGTTGCCTGCTGTCAGATCTTCACCTTCAGTTGACGCAACAACAGCACACACCGCAGTATCTCCCATAACGTTCAGGCACGTGCGAGCCGCGTCGAGAATTACGTCGATCCCGGCCACTAACGCAATGCCCTCAATCGGAAGTCCGACGCTCGTCAATACCATAGTGAGCATGATTAACCCTGCACCAGGAACTCCCGCCGTACCGACAGAAGCAAGAGTCGCCGTCGCCACTATCCCTATCTGCATCTGCAACGTCAGCGGAATGTTGAACGCCTGAGCCACGAACAGAGCGCATACTCCCTGATACAACGCTGTGCCGTCCATGTTGATTGTTGCGCCCAGAGGAAGAACGAATGAGCTTACTCCTTCCGACACTCCGAGATTATCGCGGACGTTCGCAAGTGTTACAGGAAGAGTCCCGGAACTTGAGCGCGTAACGAATGCTGTAATTGCGGCCTCCTGAACGCCCTTGAAGTACCACGCCGGAGATCTTCTGCAGAACATTATCACCATTCCCGAATACACGAGAACTGCATGAATGATACAGCCGATATACACAGCCGTAATGACCTTCACGAACGGAGCTAGTATTGCTATTCCGAAACGTGCCGCAGTGATTGAGATTAACGCGAACACACCGTAAGGCGCAAAACCCATTACCATGTGAGTAACGGAGTACATGACTTCAGCAACGTTGCCGAAAAAGTCAGAGATTTTTCTGCCGCGTTCCCCTGCAAGTATGCACGCTACCCCGAAGAATAATGCGAACACGATAATCTGCAGCATGTTAGCGTTCACCATAGAAGCCACCGGGTTTGTCGGGAATATGTCGAGTATGACATCAACAATGGGCTTGGCCTCACGTGCTGTTGCCTGAAGATCTCCGGGAATGTTCATGCCGGCTCCCGCCTGAAAGAGATTTCCGCAGGCAAGTCCGATAACGATAGCTACAGCCGTAGTGATGAGATAGAGAGCTACTGTCTTCACCCCTATACGACCGAGCTTGTGAACATCACCGACTGATGCCGCGCCCGCAACGAGTGAAGAAAATACCAGCGGTACGATCAGCATCATCAACAGACGGAGAAATATTTTCCCGACGAGGTCAATGAAGGGCATTACGTAATTGCTCAATACCGGGGACGACGGGACGACAGGAGCAATTGCGAAACCGAAAATGATGCCGAGAAAGAATCCTATTGAGATTTTCCAAAGGAGGGAGGCGGATTTTTTTTGTGCCATAATAAAAGTCAACTCCTCACAAAAATTTTTCTCTCATTATAGCCTATATTTTGCTTACGCCCTCCATAATTCCCACTTCAACAATATATCCGTCAGAAAATCATCGAGCATGGGCAGAAACATATCGTTAATCTCTTCCGGCACTCCGTAAAAACCTTCAGCGACCGAACAAGCTATAGCTGTCAACGTGTCAGCATCACCGCTCAATGATACAGCGCACCTCGTAACGTCCTCGAAATCTTTTCCCTCAAGAAACGCCGTCAATGCTTCCGGGACTGTCCGCTGGCAGGACTCATCGTGGGAATACAGCCTCCGAATGTCCTCAAGAGTCCGCGTCAGGTCGTAATAGTATGTCGTCTGTATG
>CAJOED010000156.1:0-3844 GCA_905233335.1 uncultured Synergistales bacterium | reverse complement strand
CCCGTTCGCGCAAGATATATTGCCGCCGCCGCAGCTTTTGCTCCCCTTATGCCTTCCGGGTTGTTGTGCGAAACAGCCGAGCTGACCTCCGCAAAGTGTTCTACTTCGTCGAGTGAGTCGAACGCCCACGCTACTGGTGATACGCGCATGGGTGCTCCGTTGCCGTAACTGTTGTAGGGTTTCGGGTTGGCCTTCATAAGCCAGTACATGAAGCGTGTACCATAGCCGGCATAATAATACTTGTTCCCGAACTTGCGCATTGAGCTAATGATTTCGTGCCGGAATTTGTCATCACTCACTGGAGTCCCTTTTCGCGGTATGGCGTTCATGATACCGTCAGCAATCGCAAGCGTCATCACTGTGTCGTCCGTGAAGTGCGAGTACTCTGATATTAACGGAAAATTCTTACTGTGCGCGGTCTCCTTGTCCCGGTCGAACTCATACGGGCTTCCTGCTATATCACCGACTATTGCACCTAACATTCGCTAATTCCTCCACTGTTCCCAGCGTTCTATGTAAAACCGTATTTTCCCCTTGAGCTTGCCGAAAATTTCAACTTCAAGCAGTATACTCATTCCGTACATTGCTTCAGAGATTGCACCCGCGATTGCAGCGATTGTGTCAGAGTTCCCGCCGAGTGATACAGCCTTGCGCACAGCGTCCTCGAAATTTTCCCCCTCAAGAAATGCCGTAATTGCTTCAGGTATTGACTTCGGGCATGACGAGCTGAAATGGTAATTCGGGCGTATCTCGTCGATTGTCCGCGACAAGTCATAACCGTATTTCGTCGTGATGTATTCGCGTATGTCGTCTTTTGTGTGCCCAGTACGTGCCAGGAAGACAGCTCCCGCGACAGCCTGCGCTCCCTTTATGCCTTCGGGGTGGTCGTGCGTAACTCTTGCGGTGATTTCGGCGAAATGTTCAACCGTCCCAAGCTCATCAAATGCCCACGCTACCGGCGAAACCCTCGTTGCTGCACCGTTGCCCATGCTGTTGTAGGGATGAGGTTCCTGTGCCCACAGCCAGCCCTTGAAGCCTTTTCCGTAACCTGCTTTCGGGTATCTGCGGCCTATTCTGCGCAAGGAGGAAATCACAGACGCTTCAAATTCCTCTTCCGATGGTATGACGTTCGGCGCGCTCATAGTGTCCATAATCGCGAGGGTTATTGCTATCGTCAGAAAGCTGTCGGCGGTCGGGCATGATTTTTCTGACAGCAGGGGAAAATCTACGGTCTTGATGTTGTTGCGTTCGTAGGGACTGCCGATTACGTCCCCGGCTATTGCTCCTAACATGAGAACGGTTTTACACCTTTCACGGCTTCCTGCGTCGAAATTTCTGCGTCGCCGTTGTCGATGTCTATCAGCTTGTACTTCCAGTTGCCCATACCAAGTTCCTTCATGTACGACAGCTGACGGAAACCCCTTCTTGACTGCATACGCTCAAAGAGTGCGGCCTTGTCCTTGTCCGATAACGCGCAGACTAAATCAACAGAAGCACTGTCAGCCGCAAGAATATCAAGTGCAGCGATTATGCCGATGTTCGGAGTTACGACTGGCTCTGCATACACACCTTCACAGTCGCACGATACCGACATGTTGCGCAGGACGTTAATGAACGAAATGTGCGGCGCAAAGTGATCCACCGTAGCTTTTGCGGACTCCATCATGCGCTCCATGAATTCCTCGTTCGCTATGTCCCACTGGTTATTTTGTCCGGGCGTGGTGTGAATCATAGCTTTTCCGATTCTGCCGTCAGCACAGCCGATGCCTATATTTTTCCCGGAACCTCCGAAACCTCCCATTGCGTGCCCCTTGAAGTGTGTGAGTACGAGAAGCGAGTCATAGTTCAGCATGTTTTTCCCGACCGACATTTCGCTGAAGTAGTGTCCGCCTTTGACGGGGAGCATTGCCGTGCCGTGTTCGTCCATGATGTCGACGGGTGCAAAGTCCCAGCCGTTTATGGCTATCGTCCTGCGGTGGTCTTCTGTCGTGTAGCGTCCGCCATCGTAGTATGCGTTCGTCTCTACGATGTGTGCGCCGGGTAAATCGTTCGTGATGAGGGACTTCACCCATTCGCGCGGAATAATGTTCGGGCCTTTTGGTTCGCCGGTGTGCAGCTTGATTGCGACTTTGCCGGTTATGGGTTTGCTCACTCGTGCGTAGATTTTGCGGAGTCCGTCGGGGGATAAATCGCGCGTGAAGTACACGATGGATTCACTGCCGGAACGTTCACTATACGGGACGTAAATATTGCCGTCATTCTTCAAAGCCATAATAACAACCTCCTGAAAAATTATGAAAGTAAAAATTATTGTAGCATACATAAAAACAAAATCCCCCTCCGAAAAATTCAGAAGGGGAATGGAAAAGGAGAACGTTATCTCTTCTTCGCGAGCATGAACACAAACGCAAGCGCGAAAATTCCGAGTCCTGAATCACAGCCGCCGCCGCTGGTGCTTACATTGTAGGCATCTCCGCCGACGTAGGGAGAGATAGTACTTCCTTCCTTTTTTATGATTATCGTCGGGCTTGTAGACGATTCCGTGCTTATATCGCCTATGTTGGAAATGTCAGGCTGTGAGATGGTCGTGCTTGTCCCGGTACTGCTCCAGTTGCTGAAACTGATAGAACTCCATGCACTGTCGAACGCCTGCATTGTCGTATCATTGATTGTCCTTATCTGAACACAGTAATCACTCGTGCGAATTCTTGAGTATGTACTGCTGTCATCAATATACACAACAAAATCTACTCCGTTGCTGTTATTCAGCGTGAAATAATAATAACCTGATGATGTGTTGCGGGACAATGAACTTTTCGTGCCTGAAAGATCGCTGTACCATTCCTGGGCTATGGTCTCCAACGACCTGCCGTTCTTGGCCTCTACCGTAAACATCATAAGCCCGTTGCTTGAGTTAAGGACTACTGTTGCGCCATCACTCGTCTCTTCTGCACTCCATCCTGAAGGGACAGTCATAGTCATCCGCTGGAACACCTGAGTACTGCCGCCGCTTGGTGATGAGCCTGTAGCACTGATGCTTACCTCTGTCTGTGTCGTATTGCCTGCAGAATCACGAGCCGTAATCGTTACGCTGTAGCTTCCTGCTGTCGTTGGTGAAAATGTCGCAGTGTTCCCGCTGAAACTCACCCAGCTGTAATTTGCCGTATAGCTCACAGTTCCGGATGCCCCTGAAGGCGTGAGGGTTACACTCGATGACTGGCCTGCTGTTATGCTCAATGATGATGTCGACGGACTAAGAGTGAAGCTCTGTGTCGGAGTAATCGGGGACACGTTGAACGTTACGGATCTGAGTACAGTCTGCCATAATGTGTTGTTTATGCTTGTCCTTGCAGACTGAACCCAATAATAACCCTCAGGCACAAGAGAAGTTGTCGTATAGTCATCTACAAATGCCCTGTATCTGTTCCCGTTCTCTGTGAAGTAGAACGAGTAGAATCCTGATGAATTCTGCTCCAAAGTTCCTGACTCAGCTCCTGACGTAGCATCAAAAACACCTTGTGCTATCTGAGCTATAGTCATGTTGCCATTGTTGGGAATGGGTGCAATGAGAAAACGCATATACTCGTCGCTGTTGCTGTTATTCGTTATTAATACAGCATAGCCTGAAGCTGTCTCTGTCTCCCTAGCAGTGTAGCCTGATGGCACAAACACATTCATACTCGTGAAGCTCTGTGTTGTGCCCGAAATTTCCTCTTCTCCGTCTTCATCCGGGCTTGAGCCGATACTTGGACTTGAGCTGACACGCACTGAACGGAAAATTGTATCCCAGAAATCATCATACGCTACAGAATTGATATCAACACCGATAAGCCACACAAGGTAG
>CAJOED010000155.1:1086-4941 GCA_905233335.1 uncultured Synergistales bacterium | reverse complement strand
AGCTTATCATGGCATCTTCTGCTACGGTCAATTCCTGTTGCGCCTGTACAAGCTGATTCTCAAAAAATCTCATGCGCTGTTGTGCTTCACTCACTGATATATCCTGCATCTTTTTCTGTAGTTCCTCGACAAATGCATTTGCTACGTCCGAAGCAAGTTGAGGTTCTCTAGCAATGTACGATACCTTGAATAAGCCGGTATCCTTGTCTTCTTCTGCCTCAAGCCCGGCAAGCACTACACCCCTCAACACTATGTGATGTATATCCTGACTAAGCAAGCTCTCAAAGTCTATATCATCGCTGTATACATTCTCAAACTCATAGAAAAACCTGTCAATTATCGCGTCAACTACTGCATTGCTTTTCATCATCCCTAACATAACACGACTGCTTGTAGTGCCGCCGGAAAGTCCTATGAAGTCCGCAAGCCCACCGAGCTGTGCCGCAAGTCCTGCAATCCTTCCGCCGCTCCCCTGCTGATTAAGTATCCTGCATTCTGCCTTGTAAGTTTCCGGCTTCGTAAGTGAATAAGCAAGAGCCGCTACTCCGAAAATACCCGTCATGAAAATAATCAGCCACTTCTTGTGCCATAAGATATTGAATACATCAAGCAATGATAATTCTTCCTGCTCGTCCTCTAACGGCATGTATTACATCAATCCTTTCTTGTTGTGAGAAAAATTTTTTCGTGTGATTATAACATTATGCGTCATAAAGGACACGAATACACGCATCACTCAATGCCTTCAGGCTCGACACCTGACGTTCACCCGGAAGCCCGGAAGCCTCATACGCAAGCGGGAGTTCCGTACAGCCCATAGTTACGGGCACATCACGCTCACGCCACAGCTCACTCACAGCCTCGCGCATAAGTTCACCGGCTGACTTCATGTCCCCCGCCTTCACGAGTCGTACGCAGCGTTGTACTTTTTCCTGCTGTTCATTCGAGGGCTTCAGGAAGTGATAGTGCATCTTTTCAGCGCACGCCGGGTAAATCAGGCTCTTCTGTGTTCCGTCAGTCGCAAGAAGCCACGAGCAGTTCCCCTGACTCAATTCCTTTGCGGCCTCAGTCGTAGCTTCAACGATATGTACCAGCGGCACGGGAAGCTCATCACGGAAACGGTCAATGAAGTAGTGTGCGGTGTTGCAGGGAACAGCAAGAACTTCCGCGCCCCACTCCACGAGCTGCAGAAGATTTTTGCGTATCACTGGCAGGGGGTCAGGGCCTGTACCCATGAGACCGTCGCTTCTGTCGGGTGTTTCCGGGTCAGAGAGCATGATGATTTTCGGGTGCTGGCTGTCATCTTTTGCGGGAGCGTCGCGGGCAAGTATCCTCAAAAATTCTGCACATGCGGCCGGTCCCATTCCACCGAGAACTCCTAAAGTTTTTGCGGGCATAATAAAACCTCCTTTTAGTAATGCTTGCTCTAAATGAATGAGAAAAATTTTATCATGCTATAGAATAATATTCTCGTTCAATAAATATGTTCCTAATTAAGTTCATGGTGCTATAATCCTTGCATTAAGTTATTGTTATACAGTACCTGTGGGACGCAGGGAATTTACGCCTTTGGAGAGGACATAAGACGCTCGCAGAACATCGCGGGTGTTGCCTCGTTGAATTAGGAAGCTGCTGACCCATAAGATGCGGCAGTTCACACATACTATCATATTTTCAGAAGGGAGAAATCTTTTCATGTATTCGTTTTTAGGCGGACTTGTTCTTCTTATACTCGGCTACATAATTTACGGTGCTATCGTCAATCGTATATTCGGAGCTGACGACAGAACTACTCCGTGCGTTGCTCATCCCGACGGCGTTGACTATGTGCCAATTTCTGCCGGGCGTGCATTCCTCATTCAGCTTCTCAACATTGCTGGACTTGGGCCTATATTCGGTGCTCTTTCGGGAGCCATCTGGGGGCCGCAGGTGTACTTATGGATAGTGTTCGGTACAATTTTCGCTGGTGCTGTTCATGATTATCTTGTCGGTATGCTCTCAATGCGTAACGACGGCGCAAGTGTCTCCGAAATCACCGGCAAATATCTCGGCGGCTTCATGCTGTTCATCATGCGCATATTCTCGGTCGTACTGCTCGTAATGGTGGGCGTTGTCTTCATGGTCGGCCCGGCCGGACTTCTCGCATTACTCTTCACGCAGGGCACAAGCGGTGCTGTCGGGACTGCATCAGGTGCGGCGGCTACGCTCATGGGATACACGACGGCGGACTGGACGAAAATCCTCACCGTAATAATCCTTGTGTATTACTTCCTTGCGACACTTCTTCCGATCGATAAGGTCATCGGGAAAATCTACCCGCTTTTCGGGCTGTGCTTAATCTTTATGGCAATCGGCATCGGCGGCGTAACAGTGTACAATCACATTCAGGGAACGAAACCGATGATTGAGCTTTGGGAGGGTCTCTACAACATGCACCCGAAAGCAGCGTCGACTCCTATATGGCCGCTGATGTTCATTACGGTAGCCTGCGGAGCTATTTCGGGCTTCCACGCGACACAGTCCCCGATGATGGCTCGTTGCCTCACGTCCGAACGTCAGGGACGCTTTGTGTTCTACGGAGCAATGGTTGCAGAAGGAATTATCGCGCTGATATGGGCGGCGGCAGGTATAGCGTTCTACAACACCGGCACGGGCGGAGTGTTCAACACGGACGGACTTCTTGCGGTCGGCGGCGGAAACTCCACGAGCGTCTACCAGATCTCTATCGGTCTTCTTGGCCCTGTGGGGAGCATTCTCGCAATTCTCGGAGTTGTTGCGTGCCCGATAACTTCAGGCGATACGGCATTCAGGAGCGCACGTCTTACCCTTGCTGACTGGTTCAAGATTGAGCAGAAAGGTTTTGCGCCCCGTCTCATTCTTGCGTTTCCGTTATTAGCGGCGGGCTATGCTATTTCCTTCCTTGAGTACGGTATAGTATGGCGTTACTTCTCATGGTCGAACCAGACTCTCGCAATGATAGCGTTATGGGCGGGAGCTGTGTATCTCTGCAGGAACGTCGGAGCCGTAAAAGGCTTCATAGCGGCAATCCCTGCAACGTTCATGAGTGCGGTAAGTGTTACGTACTTCTGCATTGCGAAAGAATGCTATCTTGAACTTCCGAGAATGACAGCGTACGGAATCGGCATCGGTGTTGCAGTACTCTTCTTCCTCATCTACTACTTCAGAGTATACGCGCCGGAAAGCAGGAAATAACATCATGACGAAAACAATACATGTCGTTGGCATGGGCTGTCAGAATTGTGTGAAGCACGTGAAAGAAGCACTTGAAGCTCTCGATGGAGTAACGGCGGCAGATGTCAGCCTCGACACAAACACAGCAGTAATCACGACGACAAAAGAAATTTCCGACAACGTGATAATTTCTGCTATTGATGACGCGGGCTATGATGTTGCGAAAATAGAATAATTTTTTGTGAACGGGTCGTGTGTTTCATGCGCGGCCTGTTCTTTTTTTGTGAGGAGAGATTTTACACAATGGACATTACTTATCTTTTATGGCTTCAGGATTTCCGTATCAGCATCAACGACGCACTTACTCCCTTCATGGAGGGCATATCGCTTTTCGGGATAACGTATATATATCTTCTTCCGGCGATAGTGTACTGGTGCTTCAACAAAAGGAACGGGCTTTATGTGTGCGCTTCATTGAGCGTGAGCCTTCTGCTTAATCCCGTAATCAAGATGACGGCCTGCGTGTATCGTCCGTGGATCCGGGACTCGCGGATAATCCCTGCAGGTGATGCGATTGCTACGGCGGGCGGTTACTCGTTCCCAAGCGGGCACACTATGACGGTAACGCCGATATACGGAGGGTTAGCGGTGATAGCGGCCAAG
>CAJOED010000155.1:0-1056 GCA_905233335.1 uncultured Synergistales bacterium | reverse complement strand
ATATGGGTGGTGCTGGTACTGCTCACGATGTTTTCGCGGAACTATTTGGGAGTTCACACGCCGCAGGACGTTCTCGTCGGGGTAACAGTGAGTGCGTTATCGCTGTACGTCGTCGCAAAAATATTCAGGTACATAGACGCACACCGTGAACAGGAGAATATGTTTCTGCTGGTGGGCTTCCTGCTTGGAGTAGCGGCACTGGTATATACGCGCATGAAGTCATACCCGATGGATTACGTCGACGGAAAATTATTAGTTGACCCCGAAAAAATGAAGCTCTCCGGCGTAAGTGATATATCGCTGATATTCGGACTTACTCTCGGGCGTTACATCGAAAAACGCTGGATAAAATTCCGGCCTGAAGGACTGAACTTCAAGACAATAATTCTCGGTGCGATCGGGCTTGCAATTATGGCGTTCATGATTGACAACCTGAAGAACTTTACTGTTAGTGTTGCGGGAGATTTTTACGGGTGTATTGCGTCGGGGTTCATCACGATGTTTTACGTTGTTGCGGTATGGCCGGCAGTAATGAAAGTGTTTTCCCGGAAATAATTTTTATGGGGGCGCGCAATAAGTACGCCCCTTTTTCGAGTTGCAAAGGAGGATTAATGCTATGGCTCTTTCAATAATAGAAAAAATAAAGTTGTCGTTTCGTATAATCAAAGCGGGGACAGCAAGATATCCACTTGTCTACAACGTGAGAGATTATACAATGAACAGATACGTACGAAAATTCATGAAGATTTTGATGCTGCCGTTTTCAGCGTTCAAGTATTTTTTCCCGGGCAATGTTTCTACTTCGGGACGTGAGGGGCTTGCGTTCGTACTGATCGCAAAAAATGAAGCTCCGTACATAGAGGAGTGGCTGAATTTTCACCGCAAGCAGGGAGTGCAGCACTTCTTTATATACGACAACGAGAGCACGGATAATCTTCATGAAGTTCTCACGCCGTATATAGAGTCCGGGCTTGTTACATACCAGTTCATAAAGGGAAGGCGCAGACAGGACGACGCATACAACATGGCTCTGCATGATTACGGGCGCAGGTTCAA
>CAJOED010000154.1 GCA_905233335.1 uncultured Synergistales bacterium | reverse complement strand
AACAGTACACTTACACCGCCACCGCTGATGAAAAAAAATTTTTTGAGGGCATGAGAACACTCTTGAATGCAACAGCAGAGTATTTTTTGAGGGCACTACACGAAATTATTTCGACAGTCAGGGGGAACAGGGCACTTACACCACCCCGCTGAAAAAATTTTTTTTGAGGACATGACATGAAAGAAAAAACTACACTAAGAGAACTGAAAATCAACGACACCGCAATTATAGAAACAGTCGGGGGAACAGGAAGCCTCCGCCAGCACCTGCTCGACATGGGAATAATACCCGGAGCACTCGTGAAGATGATGAAGTCCGCTCCTATGGGCGACCCGCTTGAGATCCGCATACACGACTACGAACTCACACTACGAGCCGACGACGCAGGACGCATAGCGATTACCCCCGCACGTGAACATTCACACGAACCCGAAAACACACACGAGAACTTGAGCATTCCTCATCCCGGACTCGGTGAAGAAGGAAAGTATCACGTCAAGGGAGAGAATGAGCCGTTACCCGATGGGACACTCCTGACGTTTGCGCTTGCGGGAAACCAGAACTCCGGGAAGACGACACTCTTCAACCAGCTCACGGGAGCCAACCAGCGAATAGGGAATTTTCCGGGAGTTACGGTCGACAGGAAGAGCGGCGCAATTCGCGGACACAATGACACACTCATTACTGACCTGCCGGGAATATACTCAATGTCCCCGTACAGCGGAGAAGAGATAATTTCGCGCAACTTCATTCTCGACGAGAAGCCTAAAGCCATAATCAACATCATAGACGCAACGAACATAGAGAGAAATTTATACCTCACTGTACAGCTAATGGAAATGCAAATTCCTATGGTGGCGGCGTTGAACATGATGGACGAATTGAGCGGCAACGGAGGCACTATCGACATCAACAGAATGGAGGCTCTTCTCGGCGTTCCCGTAATACCCATATCTGCACTCAAGAATGAAGGCATTGAAGAACTCGTACAGCACGCAATACACATAGCAAAATATCAGGAAAAACCTGCCCGCTATGATTTCTGCGACGAGAACGATCACAACGGGGCAGTACACAGAGCCATTCACGCAATATCGCACCTCATACAGGATCACGCTGAACGTGCCGGGCTTCCGTTACGTTTTGCCGCAAGCAAGGTCATAGAGAATGATCCGTTAGTCCTCGAACGCCTGAAACTTGAACAGAACGAACGCGAAATGCTCGAACACATAATAATCCAGATGGAACACGAACGCGGGCTTGACAGAAATGCGGCTATGTCCGACATGAGATTCAGCTTCATTCATAAAGTATGCGCACAGTCGGTCATAAAACCCAAAGAGAGCCGCGAACATTTACGGAGTCAGAAGCTCGACAGCATACTCACGGGAAAATATACGGCTATCCCTGTATTTCTTGCGGTGATGACGGGAATATTCTGGCTGACGTTCAACGTAATAGGGGCATACTTTCAGGAAATGCTTGAAGGGTGGATTGACGCGTTCACGGAGTCGGCTGATGCATTCATGACGGCGGCGGGAGTGAATGAAGTTCTGCACGGGCTTATTACGGGCGGGATTTTCGCGGGCATCGGCAGCGTATTATCGTTCATTCCCATAATAATTACTCTATTCTTCTTTCTCTCCATTCTTGAGGACAGCGGATACACGGCGAGAGTTGCGTTCTTCATGGACAAGTTACTGCGTAAAATCGGGCTTTCAGGACGGAGCATTGTCCCGATGCTGATAGGTTTCGGGTGCACTGTTCCTGCTGTAATGTCGACGCGTACCCTTCCGAGCGAGCGCGACCGGCGAATGACGATACTGCTTACTCCCTTCATGAGCTGTACGGCGAAATTACCCGTGTATGCGTTTTTCGTGAATGCGTTTTTCCCGGAGTACGGCGGGTTAATCATGTCGGGGCTGTATGTTCTCGGCATTGTCGTCGGGATTCTCGTAGCGTTACTCTACAAAGAGACGTTATTCAGGGGTGAAGCTGTGCCGTTCGTGATGGAGCTTCCGAATTACAGAATGCCCGGTGCAAGAAACGTCCTCATGCTGTTATGGGAGAAGGCAAAAGATTTTATCTACCGTGCGTTTTCCGTAATATTCATTGCTACGGTTGTCATATGGTGCCTGCAGAGTTTCGATGTACATTTCAACTTGGCCGCAAACCCTGACGAGAGCATTTTAGCGATAATGGCTGGCTTCCTAGTTCCTTTGTTCCGGCCTGTAGGACTCGGCGACTGGCGTATATGTACCTCACTCATCAGCGGCTTCATGGCAAAAGAAAGTGTTGTGTCGACTCTTGAGGTGTTATTCGGCGATAACGTCGGCGCGGCTATGTCGTCAGTGAGTGCGGCGGCTCTGCTGGTGTTCAGTCTGCTGTACACTCCATGTGTTGCGGCTGTTGCGTCAATTCGTCGCGAAATGGGCGGAGCGTGGGCGTTCGGTGTTGTCGTGTGGCAGTGCGTAATAGCGTGGTTAGCGGCAATGATTACGCGGTGGATTATGCTGATGTTCATTTAGGGCGCAAAAAAATCCGGGACACACACAGCTCCCGGATATTACTCTACATTGACGATAACATTTCCTTTATGTGCTCAATAGGGAACGGCGGACATGCTATCGGGTGCATTGCGATAGATAACAGCTTCAACGGGTTGTCGTCGGGCGCAACGTGATTTTCGCTCAAGTGCCCGCACTCCCTGCAGCGGTGAATTATCGCCCATTCTCCGTTTTTCCTGACCCACACGCCTATAGGTTCCATGATGCCCCCGCAATGTGCTTCTCTGTCGCCCGGCTCATTGTCGAGGTGAAGGCTCGCGAGGCAGTTCGGGCAGTGGTTGCGGTGTCGTTCGCCGAGTATGGGAGGATTGACCTTCCATCCGCAGAACTTGCATGTGAAACCGTCATTGCACGAATGATTCCTGAAATATCCTTTGTCGTATAACCTGCGCTTGTGTTCTCTGTTCATGTGTTGACCTCCTGAAAGTGTAATTTTTCCTTCATACTTTGGGAGGTACATAGAGAGTTTTTATCTTACCTGCTCCAGACCTCCCGGCCTGAAACAGTCTTTAGTGTCTTCATAAAATCCTCCGTAAAAAAATTTTCCGTGCCATTATAATATTTCACGCTGTACAATATCAATTATCAATAACGAGGGGAAGTAATAACTTGGCAGAATGTAATCACAACTGCGAGGGCTGTAGCGCAAATTGCGGTGAACGATCAGCACCCGAAAAATTTCACACAGACAGCTTCATCAAAAACGTAATCGGCATAGTCAGCGGCAAAGGCGGAGTCGGAAAGTCATTAGTTACGGGTCTGCTTGCGTCAGAGTTGCGCAAAAAGGGCTTCAGGACATCAATACTCGATGCGGACATCACCGGGCCTTCAATCCCGAAAATGTTCGGGCTTCATGAGCAGGTTTTGTCTGACGGGCACTCAATACTTCCGGCAATCAGCACGAACGGAACGAAAATCATCTCCATGAACTTATGCCTTCAGGACGAAAGAGATCCCGTAGTGTGGCGCGGTCCTGTTCTCGCGGGAGTATTGCAGCAGTTCTACGAGGAAGTCGACTGGGGCATCACTGACTTTATGTTCGTGGACATGCCGCCCGGCACGGGAGATGTTCCGCTTACGGTGTTCCAGTCATTGCCGCTGAAGGGAATAATCATCGTAACAACGCCGCAGGAACTCGTGAGCATGATTGTCGCTAAGGCTCTGAATATGGCGGAATTGATGAGCATTCCCGTACTGGCTGTTGTATCGAACATGGCGTACTTTGAGTGCGATCAATGCGGGAAGAAGCACTATATTTTCGGGCAGAATAATTCGGACGTGAAAATATCTGCTGAACTTCCGATAGTGCCGGG
>CAJOED010000153.1 GCA_905233335.1 uncultured Synergistales bacterium | reverse complement strand
AGCACACTGGGCAACACGCACACGCAACTACAGCACACGGGGCTACACGGAACGAACACATGAGGCTTTTCACTCACACGGAACGGACAACACACGGGGCAACACGCACACGCAACGCAACACTTTTTACGTGCTATAATTCCGAAAAAATATTTTTGGAGACTTCACACGTGAAAAATATTCCCATAGTCAAAACACTAACGCGCTCACACCGCAACAAAACAATTCTCGAACGTGCCGGACTCCCTGCACGAGCCTATAACACTCCGGCCAGCAATCACACGCTCGCGATTTTCCCGGACACCCTGCAGGCGGCTACATACATGCAGGACTTCATGACCCTTCACCCCGAACACAATATATTCATGCTGAACGAGTTACCGCTCACGTCGAACACTGACGGCCTCAAAGCACTATTGCTCGAACGCGGCGGGGCATTGCGACGATGGATTGAGGGACGCGGAGTCCTTGCGGCAACACCGGGAGCGTTAATGGCTTCATGCCTCATGGGACAATCAGAACTCACGATAAGACGCTCCGACAAATTCAACGCCGACAACGTAAAATCATGGCTCGAACTTTCCGGCTACAAACGCTCGAATCTCGTATGGGCACCGGGACAGTACGTACAGCGGGGATACATACTTGATGTTTTCGACCCGGAATACGCTATGCCTTTGCGCTTTGAGTTCTTTGACGACGAGTTAGAGCGCGTCGGTTCATTCCGTCCTGACACACAGACAAGCAGCCCTGAGCTGATGGCACTGGGTGATATTACGCTCCATAGCATTTTCGAGGCTGTACCTCGTTCTCCCGCTGAACTTCTGCCCGACGACACATTGATAATTCTCAATGACCCGGAGAAAATAGAAACCCAAGCAGAGTCATTCATATGGCTGTGGAAGGAAATATATTTTGACGTGCGCGCAAGTTATGACGTTGAGTTATGGGACAAAGTTTTTCACGAGCTGGCACAGTTCCCCGTAATACGTATCACCAATGACCCCGAAAAAGCACGCTCCGAACTCGCGACCGAATCACTTCCCGCGTTCAAAGGAAGCCCAGAAAGTATTTTGCAGATATGCGACGAGCTACAGAACAACAAATTCACCGTAAAAGTCTTCACGAACAACCCGGTGTTCCAGAAGCTGCCGTATGAGATTCATGAAGGTGTATTGTCGGCAGGGTTTATCGACAGGAGCGCAAAGACAGCATTCATTTCCGACCGCGAACTTTCCGGCATTAACGCGAACATATCACTCACGCAGTGGCGCACACCAAACGAGTGGAACGACGGCGAAAAACTCACTCCCGGACAGCTCGTAATTCATGAGGATTACGGCACGGGAATTTTTCGGGGGATTGAGACGATTGATGCGTCAGGTGTTCCGATGGACGTTCTTGCGATTGAGTTCGCCGACGAGCAGAGACTGCTGATCCCTGTTCTGCAGTCAGGGAAGATTACCGGCCTCAATGAACATGAGAGTGAAGCGGCCAAGCTCGACAGCCTGAAGGGCAAAACGTGGAAGAAGTCCATGCAGAAGACACAGGAACGCGCCCAAAAAGAAGCGTTAATGCTCATGGCTATGTACGCAAAACGTGAACTTGAACGCCGCTATCCTTTTGCCGAGCCTGAAGAGATGTATGAAGAGTTCGTGAAGGCGTTTCCGTACAATGAAACTTCCGACCAGCTCAAAGCCATTAACGACATCATGAAGGACTTGTCGAGCAGTTACCCGATGGACAGGTTATTAGTCGGTGATGTTGGTTTCGGGAAGACGGAAGTAGCAATGAGGGCGGCTTTCCGTGTCGTAATGGCAGGGTTTCAGGTGTGCGTTCTCGTGCCGACTACCATACTTGCACAGCAGCACTACGCAACGTTTCAGTCGAGGCTGTCGGGGTTTCCGGTACGTGTCGGGCTGTTGTCGCGTTTCGTATCACACAAGCAGGCGGCACAGACAATCGGACACACGGCGGCAGGAAACATTGATATTCTCATCGGCACTCATAAATTGCTGCAGAAGGGCGTAAAGTTTCGTAATTTGGGACTGCTGATAATTGACGAGGAGCACAGATTCGGAGTCATGGACAAAGAGAGCCTGAAAATGTCGTATGGCTCCGTCGATATATTGAGCCTTTCCGCAACTCCTATTCCGAGAACGCTGGCTATGTCATTGAGGGGACTGCGGACTATTTCTGTACTCTCCACTCCACCTGAAGACAGACTTCCCGTAACGACATACACCGGGAAATTCAGCCCTGCGACGATAAGACGAGCGATAACGTACGAACTCAATCGTGGCGGCCAAGTATATTTTCTCTCGAACAAAATATCCCGTATCCCTGAATATATGCGGATGCTTGAGGCATTCTTCCCGGAAGCAAAAATAAAGATAGCTCACGGACAAATGAAGGAAAAAGAACTTGAAGCAACGATGATAGATTTTTACGACGGGAAAGTGGATATACTTCTTGCTACGACGATAATAGAGAGCGGTCTTGATGTCGGACGTGCGAACACGATAATCATCGACAACGCGGAAGAACTCGGACTTGCGCAGATGTACCAGTTACGCGGGAGGGTCGGCAGAAGGGGCGAGAAGGCGTTTGCGTATTTCTTTTACCCCGAAAAGGCTTCACTCAATCAGGACACTGTAGACAGGCTTGAAGCAATTTCTACGATGACGGAATTAGGTTCGGGCTACGAGATTGCTCGCAGGGATCTGAACATTCGCGGTGGCGGTGAGATAGGCGGGACGACACAGCACGGAAACACACGCATTAGCAGCTACAATTTGTTCTACCAGATGTTGGAGGAGGAACTGAACAAGATACGCGGTGTTGCGGAAAAGAAAATCACGGAGGTAACTTCCGACAGGGGGAACGGATTTATACCCGAACACTATATCCCGCAGGATGACGTGCGCATAACGATATACCGCCGTATGTTGAACGCAATCGGGCTTGATGAGCTTGATGCATTGTGTGCGGAGATGACTGACAGGTTCGGGGCTTTGCCGTCAGAAGTGAAGTATCTTGCGGGAATGATAGCGGCAAAGAATTTCGGAAGTCGTTTCGGGATTGAGAGAGTCGACATCAAGAAAGGCATGGTGAAGGTGAAACTTTCGGGCGCGGAAGTTCCCGGCGAAATGAAGCAATACTTGAAGGCACTGGGGAGAAACATGAAATACGTTTAGTGCATAGTATAATAACCCATTATGGCAGAAGAAAAAAAACGTGAACAGGCCGTAGCGGTCAAATATGACAATAAGACAATGCGTGCTCCTGAAGTCGTCGCAAAGGGTGAAGGCTTCATTGCCCGCAAGATTGTCGAACGCGCAATTGAGGCTGACGTTCCCATTGTCGAGGATGCCGCGTTAGTGTCCGCGTTAATCTCGCTCGAACTTGGCGAGGAGATACCAGCAGAACTGTATGAAGTTGTTGCGCGTGTGCTTGCGTGGGTGTACAAGCTCGACAAGGAAGCCCAGCAATGACACTGATCCAAGAGCTTGGCCGTTGTGGTGAAGATATTGCTGCAGAATATATTTTGTCTCTTGGGTGGAAGGTGTTAGCACGAAATGTCCGCAATCAGTACGGAGAACTCGACATTACTGCCATAGATGACAGCGAACTTGTAATCGTTGAGGTGCGCGCTCGGACTGTCGGAAAAATGCAGCCTCCGTTGACCTCAATAGGGCCAAGAAAATTACGGACGCTCGTAAAGTCCTCTATGGAGTTCG
Source organism: uncultured Synergistales bacterium (assembly GCA_905233335.1). Taxonomy (GTDB): domain Bacteria; phylum Synergistota; class Synergistia; order Synergistales; family Aminobacteriaceae; genus JAFUXM01. The sequence continues at coordinate 187 of CAJOED010000153.1, read as the reverse complement.
TGAGTGAAGTAGAATGGGATGGCTTCTGGCGGATTGACGTAATCGGCATAACTTTTCATGATGATACGTGGACGCTTGAACACATCAAAGATATTACTGCTGGAATGAATATACTTTCATAAAAAAAGCAGGCCCGGAAAATCAGACCTGCTTATATTTTTTTCGCGCTTTAATCGAACATATTGCT
>CAJOED010000152.1 GCA_905233335.1 uncultured Synergistales bacterium | reverse complement strand
GACTTTTACGGTGAACTTGTTGCGTATGAGTTCGTCGCACATCTGCAAAATACTTTCGGGGCTTCCTCTGAATGCCGGCAGCGATTCGGTAGCGAGTTCTGCACGGGCTTTTTCGGGATTGCTGGTGAGGCGTATTATCGGAAACTGTGCGAGTTCGTGAAAAACTTTGTCCCATAACTCAACTTCATAGCTTGTGCGCACGTCAAAATATATTTCCTTCCACAGCCATATGAATGACTCTGCCTGCGTTTCGACTTTCTCCGGGTCATTTAGGATTATCAGCGTGTCTTTGGGCATAAGTTCATAGGGGGATTTCGGAACGGCCTCGAATATGCTGTGAAGGGTAATATCGCCGAGTGCCATTAACTCCGGGCTGCTCTTCTGTGTGTCGGGGTGGAATGAACCGACTCTCTCTAACTCATCATCAAAGAACTCAAATCGCAAGGGCATAGCGTATTCCGGGTCGAAAACGTCGAGTATATAGCCTCTCTGTACATACTGTCCCGGTGCCCACACGAGATTCGAGCGTTTGTAGCCGGAAAGTTCGAGCCATGATTTTACGTTGTCGGCGTTGAATTTGTCGGAGCGTTTTATCTCAAGTTCTGCCTGTCCCATAAGGCATGAAGTCATCAGTGCACCCGGTGTTGCCGCAAGGACTCCGCGTTCCTCCACCCACCGACGTAGTGCCCCGCCGCGTTCGAGCAGTAATGCTTTGAGGCCGTCAGTGTTCGATGTGAGCGGTAACTCGTTCAGCATGAATATATTGTGTTCCGGGTGAAGAGTCCTGAAGTCCTGCATGTATGTAGCCGCCTGCAGCGTGTCCGGGAAAATCGCGAGCGTGTGATTGCTGGCCGGAGTGTTATAGGCTCGTGCAGGGAGTCCGGCACGTTCGAGAATTGTTTTGTTGCGTTGTGTGCGCGTTAGTGTTTTGACTATGGGAATTGTTTTCACGTGTGAAGTCTCCAAAAATATTTTTTCGGAATTATAACACGTAAGAATATCAGCGTATTGTTTGTATGGGACATAGTGTGAAGAAGGGACAATCTACGGTCGTATTCCCGCCTGCACAGTGCTACCTAAGGAACATAACTGCGTAAATATCACTCATAGCGTTTCGGAACGTCGGATAGTACTTCAGGTTGAACAGCACAAACAACGCCGTAAAGAATACATTTTTCCTCATGAGAACTTTACCGCGACGCGAAAAGAATTTCACTCTGTCATGCAGTAACTTTTGATTTTCAGGAGTAATCTCAAGCCCACCAGACAGAGAGAGAATTTTTTTGTGAAAGTTTACGGCTCCTTCTGCCCCCTCTATTCTAGACGCAAGATTAGCCGGTGATGTCAGAAATGCTCCCGTAGCGTTATAGCCGTTCTCGTCATAGTGCCTGATGTAGCGCATTGTTTTTCTGTTCAGGAGATACAGAGAGTCCGACAGCACCGCATACTTCCATAATAGAGAGTCATAGCAGGAATTATCATCATCGTAAACTTTGAACTTTCCGAGAATATCGCTCCTCACACAAAACGTACAGCCCGGACGCAGTATCTCAAGCCATACATCGTGCAGCTTCAACTGCAATAACGAACCGTCATCATTATTCAGGTACTTCAAATTCACCCTGAACACTTCACCGTTCACAACAGGAATATAGTTCGACGCAAGAACTTCTATTTCGGGGTGCGCTTCCATTACGGCAATCATCGTCTCTATTTTGTCCGGCAGCCACTCATCATCCTGATCGCACGGAAAAATATATTTCCCCGTACTCTGCATCAATACTTTTTTGGTGTTCCCGTATGCTCCGAGATTTTTCGCGTTCTGATACACTCTCCACCCGGAAAGATTATAATCATCTATATATTTCTGCACAAATTCATACGTCCCATCCGTCGAACAGTCATCAGATATGATTACCTCGTCGGGCTGCAGAGTCTGTGCTCTTAGTGTGTCGAGCTGTGCGGCTATGAATTTTACTGCATTGTATGAAGTCATTGCGACAGAAATTTTCATTGCGCTGTGTCTCCTGTTTTCGTAATTGTGAATTGATATAATAGCCTAAAATTTCCCGGAGGTAAATTAACACTCATGAAGAATATTGCTTTTATCGGTGTCGGCAGAATGGGCAAGCCTATGGTACGCAACCTCGTAAAACTTGGCTTTGAAGTTCATATATACGCGCGCTCAATCATGAAAGTTTACGACGTAATCAGCAACGGAGCCAAGTATCATAATTCTGTCAGTGATTGCGTGAAGGGCTGTGAAACAATAATAACAATGCTGGGAGTTCCCAAAGACGTAGAAGAAATATATTTTGCTACGGGAGGAATTTTCGACAGTGCTCCGGGTGATTCATACGTTATCGACATGACGACATCAAGCCCGACACTTGCGAGAATGCTTCACGATGAGGGAACGAGAAGAGGACTTCATGTTCTTGATGCTCCTGTTACGGGAGGTGAAAGCGGCGCAAAAAAAGCTACACTCTCAATCATGGTCGGCGGCAATGAGGAAGACTACAAAGCGTGCCTTCCGTTGTTCCGTGCAATGGGAACGAACATCAACTACATGGGCGAGGCAGGAATGGGACAGCACACGAAACTTGCGAATCAGATAATGATAGCCGGAGCTATTGCGGGAGTGTGTGAAGGCATGACATACGCACGGGACAAGGGGCTCGACATGCCGAAATTTTTGCGGGCGGTGTCGACGGGAGGAGCAGGCTCGAAACAGCTCGATACTGCCGCACCGAAAATTCTCGACCGGGACTTTACGCCGGGTTTCGCGATAAAGCATTTCGTGAAGGATATGCTTCTTGCTATCGACGAGGCCAACAAGGACGCACTGAATCTTGATGTACTTGTTACGGTGATGAGCCACTACCAAAAGTTACAGGCTGACGGCTTCAATGAGAACGGAACGCAGACACTCATAAAATACTACGGAGGCTAGTGGTATTCATAGCTCCGGCACACAAAACACCGGGGCTTATGTTTGTGTTATAATTGTCATCGAATAAATTACGTGAAAGGAACATTGACAAAAGTGAATAATTCTGCGTATAATTGCTCACAGCTCACAGCTCACAGCTCACAGCTCACAGCCTTGATTATTCTCAAAAAAGCGTCAAAGTCATAGCATACTATCTTCCGCAGTTTCACACAATCCCGGAAAACGACAAAGCATGGGGCGAAGGCTTCACCGAATGGACAAACGTCAAAAAAGCCAGGCCGTTATTCCCCGGACACTATCAGCCGAGAGTACCGCTCAATCACAACTATTACTGCCTTCTCGATGACGGTGTTATGGAGGCTCAGGCAGAAATGGCGAAAAAATACGGCGTGTATGGCTTCTGCTATTACCACTATTACTTTGCGAACGGAAAAAAACTCCTCGAAAAACCCCTCGAAAAAATGCTGCATAATCCGAATGTTGATATACCTTTCTGTCTGTGCTGGGACAATGACGACTGGGTTATGAGATGGGACGGAGGAAATAATGAAATCATAGCGGCTCAGGATTATTCTGATAAAAGCAACCTCGACCGACACATAGACTACTTGTGTGAGTTCTTTGCGGACCCAAGATACATAAAGGAAGACGGCAAACCGTTATTCATAATGTATCAGCCCATAAAAATCCCCGGAGTTCATGAGAGATTGCAGTACGTCCGCGAACGTGTAAAAGCTAACGGCTTTCCGGGCATTATTATAGCGGCACAGAATGCTTCACATTTCGACTTTATCAACAGAAAATGCATTGATGTCGGAGTTGACTTGTACATACAGACACAGCCGGCATACGGAGCAATAAACTTCAGGACTAATCAGCACCCAGTGAAAAATACAATAAAACGTTTACTGAACAGCATGGGACTATTGAAGATTGTGCAGGGCGTAAAACGTTCGTTCACAGAAGAAAGAGCCCAAGACGGCGGCTACACTGTATA
>CAJOED010000151.1 GCA_905233335.1 uncultured Synergistales bacterium | reverse complement strand
TGAGATACTTCAAATCAGCGGAAGATATTCCGAGCTGATCAGCAATGTTCTACTTGAATGTCATAGTTCTATGTGCGCTATCACTGTTCATTTTCCGACGCAGAAACGGCTGAACATAGCATCAAGCAGCTCTTCTCCGGCATCGAGGCCAAGCACACGCATAACCGCAAGCCTTGATGACTGGAGAAGCCCCGCCGTAACATCTTCCCCCGTAAACGCCGCTTCATGTGCCTCACGCAATGCAGAAAGACTCTCACGCAACGCCGCAAGTTGTCCCGCAGAAACATTCAGCCCCGACGACAGAACAGAATTTTTTGCGGCCATGTCGTATATCTCCCGTTTCAGTTCCTCTATGCCGGTTAATTCTTTTGCCGACACATGAACTTTTCTGCATTCCGTCTCTACGTCAGTCATTCTCACATCAGACTTGTTCAGGACAATTATCGCGCTGTCAGCATTGAGTGATGATATGTATTTTTTCTCCTGTTCTGTGAGTTCCCGCGTGCTGTCGACAACATACAGGCAAATATCGCTCCCACTCACAGCATCAAGCGCAAGCCTCACACCTTCCGCCTCGACAACATCAGAAGCCTCACGTATTCCGGCAGTGTCAGACAACATCACCGGCAGTCCGTCAATCATGATATTTTCGCCGATAACATCACGGGTCGTGCCGGGAATATCCGTAACTATCGCGCGCTTACGTCCCAAAATCGCGTTCATGAGGGAGGATTTTCCCGCGTTCGGACTTCCCGCAATTACGACACTGACACCGTCCCGCAAAATCATTCCTGCATCACAGCGTGCTATCAGCCCGTCAAGCTCCGAAATTACCGCCTCAATCCCCGACGTAACGTCAAAATCCCTCAATGTTTCGCCTTCAGGAAAATCAAGCTGTATCTCTACACTGCTCTGCAGCGCAAGAATGTCATCGTGAATTTTCTGTGCCGCCCGTGAAAGTTCCCCCGTGAGTGTCCTTGCCGCCGCGTGAACTGCCTCAATGCTCCGGGACTTTATGAGCGACAATACACCTTCCGCCTGCGCAAGATCTATCCTGCTGTTGACGAATGCACGACGCGTAAATTCTCCCGGTTCTGCCAGGCGTGCTCCGTTCTTCATCACAAGTTCGAGGCACAAACGCGCTATGAACATTCCACCGTGCGTGTGAATTTCTACGATGTCTTCTCCCGTGTAGCTTCTTGGCCGGGCAAAATACACCGCAAGCACCCTGTCGATAATGTTACCGTCGTCATCAATGAGGCTGGTGAGGTACATTTTTCCCGGTTCGTCGAAATTTTTTCGGGTGAGGACTTTCCGGGAAATATTAACGGCATCAGACCCGGAGATGCGTATTATCGCTATGCCTCCTTCGCCCAATGCCGTAGATACTGCCGCTATCGTGTCATTCATGCGGACTGTGCTTTGAGCCACTCTTCCGCCGCCGTACGACTGCTGACTTTCCCCGTACCGACAGCCATATCAAGCCCCTCAAGAAGTTCACCGATCCTCCTGCCGGGCTTCATGTGCAGAAGGCTCATAATTTCTCGGCCGGTCATGTAACGTGTTGCTCCTTCCGTCTGTAACGCTACGTTGTTGAACCGGCGCAATACCTGCTTCAAGTTCCACCTGTTGTTATCGAGAACTTCACGGTATTCCTCAAATGTTCCGTTCGAGATTGCCGCACACCTCGCGAACTGCAAAGCGATTTCGACTGCCTCACGCGAAAATTCGAGAACATCACGGCAGAATTTCTCCTCGTCAACAGGCACATAAAACGTCCTGTAGTTGTTGATTATCGCTATGACCTCATCAATCGTTTCTGACGGGATATTCCACCGCGTCATGTAGTCGGTGATAAGGCGGTCGGTGTATTTCGTTCTGTCGCTCAAGTCCACCGTCTTTGTCCCGATGTGCCCGAACAGCCCCGCAAGAACAAATGCATCATTCTCTATGATCTTGTTTGTGTCGAGGCGTTCCTCAATCACCCGCAGTATATCGATAATGCGCGCGTAAATATTTTTGCCTTCACCGTCGGGAATATTTTTCAGCTCTTCAAGTTCAGGAAGGAAGAACGGAATAATTTCGTAGTCGTCGCAAAGCTCTATGAATCTGTACGGCCTCCGGTGAAGACCCTTCATGATTTCACGTCCCCAGCGTTCCGGCGGTATATCCTTCATTCTGTCGGCTTGGGTATCAAGGAACTTGCGAACGTCCGTCTCTGTCTTCCAGAAAATATCCATCTCGAACTCTGCCGCAAAACGTAACATGCGCAAAATCCTCAACGGGTCAGCGTCTATCAGGTCGACATTATCGCCCGTAAGACGTATTACTCTGTTGCGTATGTCAAAGCGTCCTCCGAACGGGTCAACAACTCCGCCGTCAGAACGTATAGCAATCGCCTCAATGCTCAAATCACGCTGTGCAAGATCCTCCTCGATAGTTTTTCCACGAAGCCCGAACGCCCGGAACGATACGCCGAGAAGTTCACCACGTAATGCCGGGAATGGCCCGCGAGCGTCAACCGTGCCCGTACCGAGTGCCATAGCGACGCTGTACATGTCGTCGGAATCAATTGCCAGCGTAATAACATCAGGCTTTATGCCCATCTGCATCATTCGTACAGTATCACCGACAAGCCAGGCTTTTGCGCCGGTTTCCTCAACTTTTGCGAGAACATCAAGATAGTTCATGTTATAGTCATCTCCTATGTGAAAAAGTGAAAAAGGTATTACATAGAATTTTAACACGCGCACAGATTTTCACACGCACAAAAAACAGGAAGCCCCCGAAAAAGCCTCCTGATGCTGTGAACTCGTCAGCAGATTTTCGCAACGAACTCTGCTATTTCTATCGGGTCATTCTTTGTTGTGTTGATGCATAAGTCATAATTCAGGGGAAGTCCCCATTTCTGTCCCGTGTAGAACTCGTAATATTCAGAACGTGCTTTGTTGATCTGCTCAATTCTCCGGGATAATTCTTTGTCGCTCATCTCTTCGCCTTTGTCGTAATCGTTGGCATTATTGCGGCGGCATCTAGATATTTTGCTGGGCATGTCGGAATACACAAACAGCCTGAAGGGGTTATCAGCGCGCAGTATGTAGTCAGCTCCTCTTCCCACTATCACGCAGTCGGACTTTGAGGCCATTTCGCGGATTATGTCGTGCTGTTCTTTCTGGACTTCCTGACCGTAGTCGGGAATGACTGCCCAGAATGTTCTGCCGGTGTGAATCGGAAAAGGTATTACGGGCTTATGTTCGGCGACGTTCTGCACGTATTTTTCGGAGAGTGATGTGCGCTTGGCTATTTCGGCGATGATTTCGCGGTCATAGTATGCACAGCCGAGAATCTCTGCGAGTTTCCTGCCGAGTTCACGGCCTCCGCTTCCGAATTCGCGCCCTATAGTTATGATTTTGTTCATGAGAATTTCACCTCTTCGCAAATATTAACACACGCGATAACTGAATATGAAGAGATAAAAAATTTTTGCTGTATATTGTGAAAAACTTGTGAGAAATTTACGAACACACAAAAACAAGGATAAATTGTTATGCTATAACCAAAAATTATGATGACAGATACGAGAGTATACTAGACACAAGAAGCAAAGAAGACTACGATGTCTCACATAAGTAGCCTTTGGGGACTAATGAGATAAGGAGAGTATCATTATCAATGATAAAAACAAAAATTTTCTTGAACTTTCCGGCAGTAATTTTTTCAACACTTCTTTCGTTATGTCTTTGTTCATTCTGTGAGGCCGTAACTGTCAACAAAATTAAAGAACGCGGAGTTATTCGTGTGGGGTAAGCTGGTGATTACTACCCAATGTCCTTCCTCAACCCTGAAACAGGAAAATATGAGGGCTTTAATGCTGACTTGGCCGAAGACTTAGCAGCATATCTCGGTGTTAAGATTGAGTTCGTCCCGACTTCATGGCCTAGTTTAATGTC
>CAJOED010000150.1 GCA_905233335.1 uncultured Synergistales bacterium | reverse complement strand
AGCTCACCTCGTCGCGCTCGTCCTGCGTGTCGCCCTCACACTTGATGACGAAGCGCAGGTGGGTGAGCAGGTGGTAGTAGTGCAGCACGGGTATGTCGCCGCTGTAGTGGCCGCTCACCTCGGGGGCGAACATGGCGTCATCGTAGCCATGGAAGGTGAAACTGGCCTTCTTGGTGCCGTCATTGTATTGCCAGAGGTCGGCGTTGGTGTTGCCCGTGTTGGTGGCTGGCGACAGGCCCACGAAATACACGTCGGGCGTCAGCTTGCCGTTGATGGGGAACACCAGCCCACGGTCGCCCTCCTTGTCGAGCAGCGTGTAGTTGCTGTAGAAGTTGACGAAAGCGTGCTTGCCCACCACGTAGGACGCGCCCTGCGAGCCGTCTTGCGAGGCGTTGTGCGTGTAGCTGCCGGAGGTGGTGGATGCCCACACGTAGGTGCTCAGGCTGTGCGTGGGCTTGCGTCAGTAGTCGGAGAATTACCCGTTCGTTTTTGTGCGGGCTGTCGGAAAATTACCCGTGTGTGAGGTGAAGAACATGAAGAAATTATCGCGCGTGTTTGTCGTCGTGATTATCGGCTGTATGTTATGGGCGGTGTTAAGCTGGGCGGTCAGAAAGACTGACGCAATAATCCACCCTGTAGAAGAAACAGAAAAAATTACTATCGACTGGGCGGAACTATATCCGTTCGAGGACGGCCAAGCAAGAATGACAGCAGACAGCAGGAAACCCAAAGACATTTTCAGGAGGATATATCACTATGTGAAGGACAAGTGCGAGGACTACACATCAAAAAAACTCATGGGCTATCACAGCATAGTAGAGGCCGCAAAAAGATATGAAGATTTCGCCGGGTGGAACATCGCGCCTGTTTTCGGCTATAATCCCGTCGTGAAAATTTCCGGGAATTACCTGTCAACATTCACGAAAAGCACCGACATAACGCACAGTGCACAATCGACGATAGATTTTGCGGAGTTCTGCCGTGAGCAGGGAGCAGAGTTCATGTACATCAACCTTCCCATGAAAATCTGCGTGAGTGAGGACAAAGATTTTTCGGGAGTTCTCGACTTCTCTAACCAGAACGCGACGAGATTTTTGCGCATGATTGAGAGTGCCGGAGTCAGGTGCTACGACATGAGAGAGCTGCTTCATAGTGAGGGCATGAGTCATCACGCGGCGTTTTTCGACACGGATCATCACTGGCGGCCTGAAACAGGCTTATGGGCGGCGCGTCATATTTTGTCGTTCGTCGGTGGGAATGCAGAAATCCTTAACCCCGAAAATTTCGACAAAGTGATATATCGTGAGTGGTTTCTAGGTTCACAGGGGAAAAAATTAACTCTCTCACGCTGCAAACCCGATGATATTTCGCTGATTTATCCCAAATTCACGACGCACATAAATTTTTGCGATCCCATTAAGGGCATCAATACCAGCGGGGATTTTTCGGTAACTTACGAAATGCAACACATAGCGAGCAAGGACTACTACGAGAAAAACCCATACGCCGCATACAAATACGCTGACCAGCCATTAACGGCAATACACAACTACATGAACACTGACGGGAAAAAAATATTATTCCTTCATGACTCGTTCTCGAACTGCGTAATTCCGTTTGTAGGCTTGGGAGTGAAAGACACTCACGAGATAGATTTACGGCACTTCACGGGAAGCATAAAGAGCTATATTCGTTCATACCGGCCTGATTTCGTCATCGCAATGTATCATTCGGGTGTGCCCGGCGGAGTTGATAATATAATGTACGATTTCCGATAATAATACCATGTATAATTTTCTCAAAAATACACAGGAGGAAATATCATCATGGCACAAAACAATCTGACCGGCTATATATTAATCGAGGGCGGCGAAAGTTCCGTGCGGGGCATAGTGCTCATCACCGACCCCAAAGGCTTCCCTGCTGACTGCCACTACACAGAGCCGGTGAGACCCACGAAACCAGAACGCATACTTTACGGCTCATCATTCGACTCGTACGCAAAAGAAGAGCTGATATTGTCGAGCCTCCTTGACAGCGTAGAGTTCGACCCGCAGTTATGGATCTGCAACGATGAAGACATACTTGAGCCATTGCGCAAGTCCGCAAAAATTAAGACCGTAATGCTTGAGGAGAGTCCGCATGTACCTCTTGAGGCCGCCGGTGCAGTCGAGAGCCTCCCGGAAAACGGAGTCTACCTCATACAGACGGAAGAGCACGGCAACCCATTACGCGCTGAATTTCCCGCAAATACACGTCAGGATGAAGTACAGCAGACAGCAAAAATGCTCACAGAGAACGCAAAGACTATGAGCATACTTGAGCCGTTCGACAGAATGAGGAAGCTGCTGGATCTCAAGGGCGCAGAATAATGGCACAGCACGCTCGGCATGAAGAGCTGACGCAAAATATCAGGCGTAGTGAGTTTTCGGGAGTGGATGATGACACAGCACCCGGCTCACGTTCGGGGGCGGGGAAATGAGACAGCATACCCGGCATAACATGACTATGAGAGGAGCGGAATAATGGCACTTGACGGCATAAAGAAATATTTTTCACGGCATGTTCACAGACGCATTCACACATACACACCTGATGATGCGTTCATGATTGATTTACCCGAAACACACTCATACATTCGCCGTAGAGTCGAGACGTTCAAGCTGGAGGCAAATATTGGGGTCAATACGGCCAAGATAGAGCTTCATACTCCTGATGTCAGGGTGAAGGGGTTGCGCGTGAAAATATACACGAAACAGGACGTGAAAATTCATGCGTACAAGACGAGAAATAAAATCAACGTATACAGTGCTCTGAAACAGTTGCAGGCCATGCCGCAGGAACGAGTCAACATCATAAAGCTCATAAAGAATAAGCCGTCATCATCAAAGAATGAAATTATGCTTGCTTGTTACTATCCTGTTGTTGAAGGTGCCGTGTTAAAATTAGCTCTGAACAAACAGCGCGGGACGTTATTAGTCTGGTACAACCCCGGAAGCAGACAGCTCAAAGCAAGAAGTGTCTATCTTATCCGCAGGCTTGGACTTGACGCAAAAACTGAATGGCGTTGGGTGTAACTATATTTTTTTTCGAGGAGTATTATTATGGCCGAACAGGTCGCGCAGAATATCAATTTGAGCGTGGGCGATACGGTTGAATGCACTGTAGAACAGATTATGCCATACGGTGCGTTTGTCAGAATTACGAGTACCGGCAGAAAAGGAATGATACATATTTCTGAGCTGTCATACTCATTCGTGAAAGATATTAATGAAGTGCTGAAACTTCAGGACAAAGTCATGGCCAAAATCATCAAGATAGACGAGAAAGGCCGCATTGATCTATCCATAAAGCAGACACAGGAGCCTCCGCAGCGTGAAGCCCGGCCTCCGCGACGAACTCCATCGGTGCGTCATGAAGTGCGTGATTTCCGGGAAATGCAGAGTGAGTACAGGGAGCAGAATCCGGCTGTGTCCGAGAGTTTCGAGCAGAAGATGAGCGCATTCCTGAAGACGAGCGAGGCAAAAATCACTGATCTCAATACGCGCGCGGCCAAGAACGGCAGAACTTCACCTAGAAGGCGCAATAACAACCGTGATTATTAATTCCTGCGGGGGGTGTGTTCGTGAAAAGAATGCATCTCCCGTTTCTGTATATAGCGAGATATTATGCGAAAAAGGCGGTGTGCTCGTTCAGGTATGCAGGCCGTTCGGACGTAAATTATTCCCGACAAGTTTCTGGCTCAAGTGTCCGTATCTCGTGAAGCGTGCAGGCATGATAGAGAGTTCCGGCGGTGTTCATGACCTCGAAAAATATATTATCTCCCGCAGTCTTATTCACGAATGGAGAGAGTATAATCTCCTGCATCAAGTTATACGTCTGCGTCTTGCGGGCGAAAATGTGAGTGCGTTCATGAGGAAGTATCACGCGAAAAAGTTTCGTGATGTCATGCG
>CAJOED010000149.1 GCA_905233335.1 uncultured Synergistales bacterium | reverse complement strand
CGGCATGGGAGAGGCTGTGTCCCCCGTGTGAGAACTGTCCGGCGTGGGTGCTCTCTATGCTGTGTCGTCCCCTGCCGAATGTCCTTAACGATTGTCCATTCTTCCTCGTGCACACAAAATCTCCGTCGTGAATGCTCATTTCATTATGCCCTTCTCCGCTTGCGTATACATTTCTCATGTCCTTTATGCATTTTTCCCCAGCGTGTACTCCCATCTGTCCATGAGCCACACCCATAATTCAGGCCGTTCACGTATCCACTGCTCTATTACGTCATTGCACATTGCCAGGCTCGACTGCATGTCCTCACCGAACGCCCGCCCGTTACTGTCCTTCATGTCGCTCAAGATATACGGCATTTCTACGACGTGCTGCTTGGGTTTGTTCTTGTCGCGCACATAATGCACCGGCACTACGGGAGCTTTGAACTTGTTGTACAGCTTCACTATTCCGTCGTGTGTGCTTGCGGGAATGCCGAGAAAGTCCGTGATTACTCCGTCTTTCCGTGCGTCAAGATCCTGCATGATTACGACAATGCCCCCTGCCTTGAGCGTCCTGAAAATTTCCCGCAGCCCTGTGTGATTGTCTATCATCTTCATTTCGGGAGTCTGTCTTCTGATGTTCATGATGATGTCATTTGCGCCGCCCTGATTCCTTTGCGGAGTGTACACTACAGACAGCGGAAACCCATCATGTATCACTCTGATAGCTGCATACTCCCAGTTAGCCATGTGTGAACTCATCAGCATAACTCCACGCCCGCGCGACAACGCCGAACGCAGGACATTCACGCTCTCTTCAGGAAAGCTCACGAACTCCGAAATATTTTCTTTCACGACGGGCAGACGCACAAATTCTACCGCCGACATTCCCAAGTTCATGAAAGACTTTCTGACAATCTCACGGGCAAAAGTTACTCCGACACCGAGAGCCTTCACACACCTGGCTTCACATCTGTCTACTTTTTTCCATAAGACGGCGTGAAGAATTTTCCCGATGACACGTCCGATAATTAGTGCGGTGCTTTGAGGGATGATGCGCAGAAAATTCACCAACAAATTCAGCGTGGATTATTCCTCCTCATAAAATAATTTTTCTATAATATCATGTAAAATTATCACGAAAATTTTTTTTCGGGGAGGTTAATTATGTATGGCGTTGGTAAAGTGCAGACTGTGCGGTAAACTTTTCGCAACTGAAAACGGCGCAGGCTTCAGGGGCATGTGCAGAGAATGTACTTTGCGCCTTGAAGAACTTTATGATAGATCCGGCATACATAATTACCTAAGGAGATACGGTACAGAAGGAAAATTTGACCCCGACAAAATCGCTCATGACCTCGAAATGAATCCCCGCGACGTAAGATTATTATTCGACATGGGATATTTGGACAGAGATATTCAGGTTTACAGCCGAGAACCTTCTCCGCATGACGAACTTGCTGACGAGTTCAAGCGCATTCTTGACCGTGAACGCAAAAAGACACTTCCTCCGCCACCACCGCCGAGACAAACGGGAACATCAAGAAGTACATCATACGGCGGGAGGGTATACAGGCGTAAATGAAAAGCATACACAGGAGATTTTATCAATGGCATTGAAACGATGTACTTTGTGCCGTTCGCTTTATGACGACAGACAAACTTTCAAGACGAATAACATATGCCCGGTCTGTGCTATGAAGCTGAACACGACATACAATAAAATTCATGACTACCTGAAAAAGAACGGTGCGCAAAAAAATTTCAATGCACGGACACTTGCCGCCGAAATTAGAGCAGACCCTGAAGAAGTGCAGACGTTAATGGATCTTGGCTGGCTTGAACGTGATATTCAGACTTACGGCGGAATGCACTCCGAACGCTTGGACTTGGCCGAAAAGTTTGCGCATGAGCTGGTAATCATGAAGCGGCATAACAGGATAAGCACATACGGCGGGACAATATACAGGAGGGATTAACACGATGCTAAGAGAATGCAAATCTTGCGGAAAAGTCTTCAACTCACGCGGGCGCAAAGTATGCCCTGACTGCATGATGAGGCTTGAGGAACTTTACAGCTACATACACGATTACCTGCGGGATCATGACGACGACTACAACGTAGAAACGCTCGCTGAAGCAATGGACATTAACCCGGTGGACGTTCAATTACTGGTAGAAATGGGCTACATAGAACGGGACTTGCAGACGTACAGCAAAAAGAAACAGGGAATGCGCCAGAAACTTGCGGACGAACTCAACCATGAACTCGACAAGATGCGCAAAGAGAACGTAACGACATACGGCGGGATGATATATTCTCGGGACAAGGACGACGAACGCCAGTACGTTTACGACGGGCAGAAGAACATGCGCAGGCGATGATGACACAGCAGCTAGTTATCGCGGGAATTTTGGGTGCGTGTTTCGGGTCATTTCTGAACGTGATAGCGCACAGAAGCATTCAGGGACGTTCATGGTGGGGCAGTGAGCGTTCTGTGTGTGAATCATGCGGGCATGTATTGAGTGCGTCGGAACTTGTGCCGGTGCTGTCGTGGCTGTTCTTGCGTGGACGGTGCAGGAAGTGCGGCGCAAAAATCTCTGTGCGTTACCTCGTTGTTGAAGTCTTATGCGCTGTCCTTGCGTTGATGATTGCTGTACGCTGGGACGTATCATGGGCGGGGCTTCTCGTGAGCTTGGGCACATGCGGCCTCATCGTGAACTCACTCACTGACTACGAGTCCGGCGAAGTGTTCGACGTTCTAGCGATAACTCCCGGAGTGCTTGCTCTGCTTGTGAGGATTGCGGGAGGTTTTTCGGGAGTCCTTGACGGTCTTGAGGGTGCGTTAGTCGGCTGGGGGATTTTTGCGGCAATAATAATTCTGACACGCGGCGGAATGGGCTGGGGAGATGCTGTCTTCATGGGCGGAATGGGAGCAGTTCTCGGCATGAAGTTCACGCTGTTAGCATTCTACTTGGGAGTTATGACTGGCGGAGCATGGGCGGTAGTGCTTCTGCTTCTTGGCCGTGTGAAGTGGGGACGAGGCGACGCAATACCGCTTGTGCCGTTTCTGGCTGTCGGGTGTTTTCTGACGATGATTTACGGGACGGAAATTTTCGCACATCTCGGTGAACGTTTCGAGTTCTTCAGTGTGTCGTGGCCGTTTCTCGCGAAATAGTTTCGTTCATGCTCCCTGTCCTGTAACCCTTCATATCGAGAGTAACATACGAGAAGCCCATAGCTTTGAACGCGTCATAAATTTTTGTGCGTGTGTCGTCCTGAATTATTCGTGTGAAGTCTTCGGGCAAAATCTCAATGCGCGCCATATCACTGTGAACACGTACTCTCATTTGCCGGAAGCCAAGAGACAGCAATAACTCTTCAGCGTCATCAACCATGCGTAATTTTTCGCGCGTAATCTCTTCGCCGTAAACGAAACGTGAAGCCAGGCACGCAAAAGAAGGTTTGTCCCACGTCTTGAGGCCAAGTGAGAACGACAGACCGCGAACGTCAGCCTTGCTCATTCCTGAAACACGCAGGGGACTTTTTACGCCGAGTTCGTCGACTGCCTGCATACCCGGACGGTAATCGCCTAAATCGTCTGTGTTCGAGCCTTCCGCAACGTATGAAATGCTGCGTTCGTGTGCCAGGGTTATGATTTTCGTGAAGATTGCGCGTTTGCAGAGATAGCATCTGTTTTTCGGGTTGTGCCTGAAGCCGTCGATTTCGAGTTCGTCAATCGGAATAACTATCTGTGTTATGCCGTTCTCCCTGCAGAAGTCTTCTGCCTCGTGAGTTTCTCTGTGGGGATAGAGGGATGATGATGCTGTTACGGCTATTGCGTTGTCCCCTAGAACGTCATGCGCGACACGTAATAACAGCGTGCTGTCGACTCCTCCCGAAAATGCTACGGCGACGCTTCCTAGTGATGATATGTAGTCCTGTAGTGCTTTGTGTTTTTCCTGCAATGTCATTAGTGATTGCTCCTTCCGTTGTGTGTTGCGTAAACCGTC
>CAJOED010000148.1 GCA_905233335.1 uncultured Synergistales bacterium | reverse complement strand
TGTAACCCGCCGGAAGTCCGTCCTCCGCAACAAAATCAACAGGCGGAAGATCTCCTGTTACTGCAACATTGACGGTCGGTGCGTCCCGGAAACGCTCGAATTTCACCGCGTGAGTGTCCTTCCTGCTGTTCCTGCCGGTGCCGTAAATGTAGCTGTAGCTGTCGTCTTCAGGGAAGTTCTTTATGTATTTCTGGTAAAGCCCCGCCAGCGTGTAATCATTTCTCATGGAGACTAACGCATTGTCCCATTTGTCCCGCAACGCTGCATTTTCCTTCATGAAGCCGAAACATAAATTCATGCTCCCGGAACTTGATATGCATGACGGAGTGTATTTATCGTTCACCTTCACGAGATATTCTGCGGCAAAGTCAGGGAGTATCATCTCTGCAATTTCGCCCCTGTTGAGAGCCATCTGCATCAGCATCAACGTATCGTAGAATTTCGCCGTGCTCGTCGAGTGATCCCCTCCGAGAATGACCCAGCCTTTTGAGGCCCACGAATTTTTCATGAGCATGAAGAACTCTTCAGGGGTCGTCTTCAGGCGTGCGAGAAAACCAACGGCATCTTCAGCGTATACACTGCACGGAAAAGCCACAAGCGCAAGGAGCAGACACAAAAATTTTTTCATGACTATCTTGCTATCCCGATGACTAAATCAGTGTCCCATTCGTAATACGGGTCAGAGAATATTATTCCTTCTGAAGTATCCTTCATGACGTTCTTGAGGTTATTGCCCTTTGCTTTTGCGGGAACATTCAGCCCTTCTGTGTTCCTGTACCAGAAAATTACGTCGGCTCTTTCCGACACAAGTGCCGCAGAACGTCCGCCGGTGTCTACGCTGATGAGGCGAATATTTTTCTTGATGCGTTTTCCGATTTCAGAGAGTATTGCGGTGTTGTAGCCAGTCGGTGTCCCGTCCGAAGCAATAAAATCTATCGGGGGCAGGTCTCCCGTAACAGCAACTTTTACCACGTCTGCTCCGTCGAAACTCTGGAACTTTATGCGCTCGTGCTTGTCCGAAAACTCATCTATATATTTGCGTTCAAGTCTTGCGAGAGTTCCGTCCTTCTTCATAGAGGCTATTGCGGCGTTAAACTCCTTCTGCAGTGCCGTGTTGCCTTGCTTGAAACCGAATGAAATCATCGACGGCATCATGTTCAGCGAAAAAATAATCTCGTACTTCGGGTTATTGCTCACCAGGTACATTCCGACGGCTTCAGGGAGTGCGATCTCGTCGAGCCGTGCGGACCTCAAAGCCATTTGCATTGACAGAAGGTTGTCGTAGAAGTGAATTACTCTGCGTGTCTTCACGATGTCCATGAAGAAGCCTTCAAGGCTGTCATCGTTCATGATTTCGCTGTCGTCTGCTGGTATGAGTGGAGATAAAGCCTTGCGGAGGTCATCAAGTCCCTCCTGAAACTCTGATTCAGTCGTTCCCAAATATGTGAGTGTTCCGGCGTTGACTGCATTTTTTTCTGACGCATTGCACACAGAACACATCACTGCAACAAAAAGAAAAGCGCACAAAAATTTTTTCATGATAAAAATTCCTCCTTCACTGATAATAATATTTTACGCTGTTACTTCACTCATGCCGTCCATGACTCCGCGTTTGCTGATCCTAAGCGACAAATCACGGTTGAGGCTCTCTATGTCCTCATGAGTCCAGTCCTTTGAGGCTCTTCCCTGCGTTACCGATAACATTGCGGCTTGTGCTGACTGTGCGTCGTTAGCAAAAACATCAAGATAGCCCCTGTACAATCTCTGCATAGTGTTTCTGATTTCGTTTGCGTCGGGTTGAACTTCTGCGCCGGTGTTGAGCCAGTCCCGCAAAATTCTCCCGGTGTCCTGCGTAATCGTGAATATCTGACGGTCGAACAAGCTCGTTCTGTCCTTGCTGACTGACACAGTGTGCTCCATGCTCAAGTCGAACACTATGGTGAACTCGTAGTCCATTCCGTCTCTTTGTACGGGAGCGAGTCCGACCTTGCGGATTTCTGTGCGGCCTCTGTCGTTCTGGAGCTGTGCGTAGTCCGTTTTGCTTCTCATTGTTGCGATGATATGACACTTTGCGCCGAGCATTGTCTCGATCAATCTGTTCTGCCAGGGAGTTATTTTGTTCCACGCCGCGTAACTGTTGCCGCTCTTCATGCTGTTAGTGAGCTGCTGGTGAACGTCAAGCAGTCCTCCTTCACCGCTCCATGCGTGGGATAAGCTGTCGATGATTAACACGTCGTAGCCGGCTTCTTCTGCTTCGTGTATTGCCGCAAGATATTTTTGCACGGAGTAGGGTGCTGTGAGAGTCTCAACGTCATAATCGCATTGATTAGCGTACAAGTCTCCGCTTCCGTTCTCTGTGTCAATCATGGCAATCTTTCCGCCCAAGCCCTGTGCAATCAGCAGAGCACCGTAAGTTTTTCCTGAACCTGCCGGGCCGGTGATGGCGAGACGTAATTTTGCCTTCCTTCTTTCTGCCTTCCTGAACATTTTTGCGAAACACCTCCTGAAAATTTTTTGCCTTCAAGCACTAGAATGAGCTGTCATAGCTCCCGATAACAAGCAATAACGCACCGCAAGTTCTGCCTTTCCTCACGCTGTCTTTGTGCACTCACGACCGCATGAACTGTCATAGTGAGCGCGTCATGTCCTGCAATTAATAACGCACTGTATGAAACACCTCCGGGGAAAAAAATTTTTATAATCATAACACAAAAACATTTGCAATTTTCGGGGTGAAAGCATATAATACCCCCTGTTGCTTTTCCGAATCGCTAGCTCAGTCGGTAGAGCACCGGACTTTTAATCCGGGTGTCGCGGGTTCAAGTCCCGCGCGATTCACCAAATGTCTTAGGGTCCCATCGTCCAGAGGCCTAGGACACAGCCCTTTCAAGGCTGCGACGCGGGTTCGAATCCCGCTGGGACCGCCATAATCACCACGATGTATTTCACACGAACAACTCACAGAGAGAAAGTATAGAGAAAGGAAGAGGCAGACCCTACCTCGTGAAAAAATTTACCAGCCGTAAAAGTCCGCTCTCTTTGAACTCGATAGCTTTCACCGGGCACATCTCATGACAGCAATAACATCTTATGCATTTTCCGTAGTCGAATGTGAGGTGCTTGTTGTTGTGTTTCAGTGCTCCTGCCGCACAGACCGCCGCACATCTTCCGCAGCCTATACAGAGTTCGGGAATGTGTACAGGACGCGAGGTCATTAATCTTTCCACGAACGGAACAGGAACGAGCCGCATAGTTCGCGTTTTCGGGATGATTACTCCTGGAAACACGTGAGAAGGCGAAAAGTCCCCGGCAACCTCATCACTTAGTGCGCATTGAGGCATATTGCGTTTCTTTGCGGCCAAGTACAGAGGGTATTCGTCGAGTTTTGCTCCGAGCATAAGACACAGCCTGAAGTCCATAGCGAGCGCGTCAACACATGCCCCGATAAGCCCGAACTCGTACGGAATGCCGCTTGTAGGTCCGTCGCCGTGCATACCGATAACGCCGTCAAGAATCGTAAACGTCGGAGCAACTCCTGCATAAATGTCGAGAAGCAATCCCGCGAATTTCTCCCTGTTCAAGCCGACGTTGTAGTGCCAGCCAGCTTTGAGCCTTCCGGGAACGCACCCGAAAAGATTTTTCACGCCCATAGTCAGATACATTTGCCCGTGAGTTTTCAGTTTCGGGAGGTTGATTATCTTGTCGGCCTCAAGAACATATCTGCTCACCTGAATTTTTCGGAAGTCAGCTCCGTCTCTTGCGGGAAGGTCTACATGGTCAGTGAGTTCATGACACTCCACGCCAAGTTCACGAGCAACACCCATCAATCCTGCTTTCTCTGCGGCATGTGTGAAGCTGTCGATGCCTGGACTGTCAGCGATTAACGGAACGCCCCCAGAATCAAGAACGTCGACAGAACGAACGACTGCCGGGTCGGTTGATACACGCCGTGAAACTTCATGGCCAGCAACGAGATTCACTTTCAGCAAAACTTTTTCGCCGCTGTTGATGACTATTCCGAACTCCTGAAATGCTCTCTGTACTGCCGAATCAATTTCGGGCTGATTGTAGTTCGTCTGCGATATGAATACTACTCTAGCCATGTGTGAATTTTCGTGCTGTCTATCGTGTTTGCCTTTATACCGTCATGAACTTTTGCGCCGGGGCATAATTCGCGTATCTTCTGCGTGGCTTTGTCGCATGAACTTCCTCCGCTCGTGCAGAAGGGATATATTTCTTTGCCGGTGAAGTCGTACTGTTCGAGGAATGACACAATGCACATCGGGCACGTGAAGAACCATACAGGGAAGCCGAGTATTATCTTGTCGTATTTCGCGAAATCCTGAATCTTTGGGCTTGAGAGTTTCGGGTGCTCGTCCTTCTTGAACTCTTTGCGTGATTCTAAGATTGTCATGATGTAGGTGGAGGGGTATTTTTTTTCTGTCGTTATCTCGTATGTGTCCGCGTGAATCTCATCTGCTATCTATTTTTTTTGTGCGGCCGCTCTTGGAGAAGTATGCTGTTAACGTGCTCATGAAATATTTTCAGCTCCTTTTGTCCCGAAATTATACACTATGCTAAAATTGCGAATATCTTTCACTAAGGAGTAATAATAATGACCGTCCGTGTACATCTGAACATTCAGGCTCTCGAGCTTCAAGCGCGAAATATATGGAACGGCTGCGGCACTTATGAGAACGAATTAGCTTTGAGGCTCGCAAAATATGACGACATAGAGATAAAAGCATCATGCATTTCACCCGTAGACATTTCGAACAATGAGGCCGTGAAAAAATTTCCCTTCCTGGTGAAGCGCGTAAAACTTCCGTCGGCGTTCGTGTTCAATCGGTTTACGTTCAACCCGCACTACGCTAACCACAAAATATTACGCACGATAGCTACTATTATCTACAAGATTGTGAGAGTGTTCACGAGCTACAATTTTTTGACGGGAGATAATGACAGCGAGGTGTTCGTGTTTTTCGAGAACAAATTACCGGCTGTGCGCGTGAAGGGTAAATTAATCGGCGTAATCCACGACATGAACCCGCTGCATGAAGGGGGCGAACGTTCACCGGGCGGACGTATGCACATGACGTTAGTGCGTGATGTTATTGCCCGTGCGGAAAAGATAATCACTGTCTCCGAATACTCAAAGCGTGAAATCATGAAGTACTGCAATGTCGACGGCGCAAAAATTGAGGTCGTGTATAACGGTGTTGATGCTGGCAAATTCTACGTACGGGGGGGGGGGACTAACTTAGACGAGATACGAGCAGAATACGGACTCCCGGAAAAATATATCTTGTACGTCGGAAGCTGTTTCGGCCATAAGAACATACCGTCCCTCATAAAAGCATACTCACTTCTCCCTGACGATCTCAAAGACACATACAAACTTGCAATCACGAACGCAAACGATGACGTGAAGAACAGCGCGATAGAAAATCACGTCAGCGGAAACATGATTTACCTGAAAAGATTTCCCGACCGAGACAAAGCAAAAATATATCAGGGTGCATCACTGTTCGCATTTCCTTCACTGCATGAGGGCTTCGGGATTCCGTTGATTGAGGCTATGGCGGCGGGTGTTCCTGTTGTGTCATCAAGTGCTTCTGTTATGCCGGAGGTCGTAGGGGACGCTGCATTGCTGTTTGAGCCTCGTGATGTTCATGGAATGTCGCGGGCAATGGAGCGGGTATTGACGGACGAGAATTTACGGTGTGAACTCATCGCGAAAGGTTATGAGAATGTGAAGCGTTTTTCGTGGGAAAAGTCAGCGGAGAAACTTCACGAC
>CAJOED010000147.1 GCA_905233335.1 uncultured Synergistales bacterium | reverse complement strand
GGGCGTACTCTCCTGCATAATATTTCATGCTGTTTCTGTGTGATATGCTGACAGCCGACATCGAAATCAAGATAGCCCTTCTTGATGTTCAACGCCGACAAGAACGGAAGCCCCTGCTCTACATATTCAGGGGTAAAATGTGTTCCGTCGGTTATGAGTTCCGCTAACCCGTTACCGAGCATACAAGCATTCATAGTT
This sequence comes from uncultured Synergistales bacterium, assembly GCA_905233335.1. Lineage (GTDB taxonomy): Bacteria > Synergistota > Synergistia > Synergistales > Aminobacteriaceae > JAFUXM01. The sequence continues at coordinate 4,144 of CAJOED010000147.1, read as the reverse complement.
TCAAGTTTTCGTAGAGTAGCTACTTCGTCTTTTCTGTAAAATTCGCTCTCTATCCTGAAATCGTATGTCGTCGCTTTTATGTAGCTGATATTCACCTCTACAGCTTCAAGTCAAGCCCGCCCATTAATGACCCATAATACTCCTCATCAAACGGACGGGCCTCACCGAAAAAACTCAATCCCTCACGTTTTGCGAACTCAATAAACGCCTCCGCAATCCCATCATGCGTCAAGCCTTCATGGTTGTACAGGTCATGCTCGACAATAAGATGTTTATGGTTGTCCCGCAGAAATTCTCCGTTCTCCCCCCTGCAGTAAATCTTTTCGCCGCTGTTGTCCTTTCCCGGCTTGGTCATCGTCGCGAAAAACACCGGGTAATCTTCACGGTAGGGGCATAAATCCTTGTCCCATTTCTGCACGAACAGAACAGAAGTTTTTGTGCCGGTGTGAGGCTTGAAGACGTTTCCATGAAGCCCGACAACCGCCAGTATCCTGCACTGTTCCGCAATGAAGTCGCGTATGTATTTGTCGCTGGAATTGTTGAAGCGTCCCTGCGGAAGAATAATCGCCATACGTCCGCCGGGCTTGAGGAACTGAAGATTGCGCTCAATGAACAGAATATCCCGGCCGATTTTGCTGACGTTTCGTCCTTTTGAGTCTTTTGCGAGTTCGTAGCGTGATATTATGCGGGACTCTTTGACATCACCTGCGAACGGAGGGTTAGCCATGACGATGTCGAACAGAAAATGTTTGTTGTCGTCTTTCACCTGCCGGAGTGCTCTAAGTCCACGCCAGCCTTCGTTGTACGTGTCTATCCATTGCTGTGATTTCGTTACGTTTCTCCAGTCTGCATAGTCGAGGGTGTTGAGGTGCATAACGTTGGTTTTTCCGTCTCCTGCTATGAGGTTGAGAATGCGGGCGACTCTCACGGCTTTTTCGTCGAAATCGATAGCGAACACTTTATCGTGCACATAGTCTCCACATTCAGGTTCTTTCTTTTTTGCGGTGAAGAGGTCGATTCGAGGAAGTCCTTTTCTGTCGTAGATATTGCCCCAGACGTGGAACATAGTATGCACGGGAAAACCGCATGAACCGGCAGCAGTATCAATCATGCTCTCGTGTTCGGAGGGGTTGAGCATTTTCACGCACATATCGATAACGTAACGGGGAGTGAAGAACTGTCCTTTTTCGCCTTTCTGTGATTTGCTCATGAGGTACTCGAACGCTTCATCGACGACATCAAGATTAGAGTTGAACAATTTTACGTTCTCAAGTGTAGAGATGCACACAGCGAGGTGTGAAGGTGTGAGTGCAATTTGTGAGTTCTCATCGAAAACGCCCGGCCATTTCTTTTTTGCGCTGTCGAATAATGCCTGAATGTTTGTCTTTAGATCCTGGTCAGTGTCGCCGTAATTCCTGAACTTAAGAGTACGTTTTTCGTCCCTTTTGCTTTGAAGTTCGTCATAGAGTTTTGCGTAGATTATCTTGAATACTTCTTCAAAGACATCGACACCTGCATTAGCTAAAACCTCATCTTCCATTTCCCTTATGAGAGAAGTCAATGATTTATTGCCGTCTTTGAGTTTGTCGTCTTTCACGAGGTCGGCGAAATATTTAGGTTTGTTGAGCATGTCAGGTAATTTCTGCGATGCTATGGGAATGTCAGGTATATTCTCGAAAATGTTCGGGTCTTTTCTGTGGTAAAAAGAAATTTCCTGTCCGTTAGTCCATACTCCCATGATTGCGCCCGTAGCTTGGCAGTAAGACCTGAGCTGTTCTTTTCCCTCGCGAGAATTAGGCTTCTTGACCTCGACGATGATGTATTCGCTTTCCGTGTTTTCCTTTGCGAAAATAACGATGTCGGCGCGTTTAGTTTCTCTGCCGAAATGTATCGGGTGTTCGAGGCTTATTCTTTCTGCCGGGTATCCGTACTCATGTATGAGCCTGTTCACGAAAAGCTGACGTACTGCTTCTTCGGGTGTGAGCCGTATGTCCTTGCTGCGTATTGTGCACCTGACGTAGGGTGTATGGCCTTTGAGGGTTATAGCGTCAGTGAGGCGTGATGTTTCGTCGTGTGTGAAGATTGATGCGCTGTATTTTGTGTTCGTGAATAAGTTGTTGAGTTCGTACAAAAATTACACCTCCTGAAATGATATTATATTGACCGTGATATAATCTCACAAATTCACACAAAGGAGCTTGCATTTATCATTATGGCCGTGTATAATCGCACATCGCACATCGCACATCGCACATCGCACATCGCCTTGTATATTCTTTTCTTTCTGTACTGCAAGTAGTTCTTGATATAGTTCTGTATAATCTCTGCTTTTCGTTCTTTCACTTGACACTGTCGCTTGAAGTCCGCGTATTTCTCTCCGGCACAATGACCGCGTGTTTCCTGTTCAACAAATTATACGGCTTCCGAAACTGGACTCTATGGGACGAAACCGGCTTTGTCTTGCGTTCGGGAGTGTTGATGCTTCTGCTTGATGTCCTGTATCTTTACGCCAACAAGTTCGCGGTGTCATTCCTGGTTGTATTTTTCGGGAACGCGTTATTCATACCCGTAGTACTTGCCGCAAGATATTTTTTCCGCTGTATGTTCTTCCGTCTTGGCCTGCTGTCGAAAACAGTAATCATTCTCGGAGCAGGTGAGACGGGAAAAATTTTCGCCGAGAAGATAACATCATCACCCTTTGCGATTCGTCGTGCGCTTGGATTTCTTGATGATGACCCCGCGAAACATGGAGCAGTCATTGAGGGAGTTGAAGTCATCGGGAAACTCTCGGACTTTGAAGCTCTACAGAAATCACTGAATGTTGACGAGGCAGTAATAGCAATTCCGACAGCCTCACGAAAAAAACTAGCCGACATTCTCAACAAGATAGAGGACAGCGTGAGCCGGGTGCTGTATATCCCCGATATGTATATGCTGACGACCTCGACCGCATCAATTCGCAACATGGACGGAATGCCGATAATATCATCATCGCAAGGTCTTCTGAACCCCGTAAACTTATTCATTAAGAGCGTCATTGACTATATCGGTGCTGTAATTGCGCTGGTAATATTTTCGCCTGTTATGTTATGGGCGGCGTGGAAGATAAAGAAGGAGGACGGAGGAAATATATTTTTCACACAACCTAGAGTTGGCAAGGATCTTCGTGTATTCAGAATGTGCAAATTTCGTACGATGGTGCCGAATGCAGACAAGATGTTAGAGAAAATTTTGCAGGAGGACGAGAATTTACGTGCGGAGTTCAAGCGTGATTTCAAGCTCAAGAATGACCCGCGAATAACAAAAATCGGCCATATTTTACGAAATACAAGCCTTGACGAACTGCCTCAGTTATTCAACATAATCAGGGGAGAAATGAGTCTTGTCGGGCCTAGACCGATAGAACAAAAAGAAGTGAATGATTATTACGGGGAAGCAGAAGCAAAATTGATGTTCAGGACAAAGCCGGGTATTACAGGGATGTGGCAGGTCAGTGGACGCAGTGAACTTGAAGTACAAGCACGTAAGGGAATGAATTTATATTATGTGCATAACTGGTCAGTATGGCTTGATGTTGCTATCCTGCTGAAGACTCCTCTTGCTGTAATTACGAGTAAGGGAGCATATTAATGTGCTACAATCAGAGAAAAATTTTTCACGAGGTGAAACATCATAATGAAGACAGCGGCAATATTCCTCACTGACGGTTTCGAGGAGACAGAAGCACTCACGACAGTAGACATTTTACGTCGCGGCGGTGTTGTCGTAACAACAGCATCACTTACGGGACGGCAGGAAGTCATCAGCAAGAACAAGATACCCGTACGAACTGACGCAATGTTCGACTCGGTGAAGGGCGAGAAGTTCGACATGCTCATACTTCCCGGCGGAACTCTAGAAATCGCGAATCACTTGGGACTCCGTGAGCTTGTGCAGAAGTACAATGCAGAAGGCAAACTCATAGCGGCGATATGTGCGGCACCGGCGGCACTGGGCAAGGCAGGAATCCTTCACGGACGGACTGCTGTATGCTATCCCGGGCTCGAAAAACATCTTGAGGGCGCGACAATCGGACATAACATCGTGGAGACTGACGGACACATCACAACAGCAAAAGGCCCGGCAGTAACACCGTTCTTTGCGT
>CAJOED010000146.1 GCA_905233335.1 uncultured Synergistales bacterium | reverse complement strand
AGAGCAAATACAATTTCGATTTACGCGGCTAGATAACAAAAAGTCCCCCTTGTGATTGCGAGGGGGAAATTTTTTTTGCGAGGGCTTACCATGACCACCATGATGAACTCTTGAATGAGGCTTCAACCCTGTCAATATACTTCAAAGCGTCCGGGATATTCCGATATTTTTCGCGCAGTTTCTTCATGTAATCTTTGGCTTCTCCAGTTCCTGCTCCTGCATCGCGCAAAACATTCACAACATTGATGATGCTGGAAAGATTTTCTTCCGTCAAGTTCCCGGTGCTCTCAAGTCCTCGCCCTTTCAGGAAGTAATTGATTGCTTCAGTGGTACTAGATTCGCCGCCTATACTCAGGATTGATACGAATATCCCTCCGACAACACCGACATTCTTGAGGCTTGCTTTGTGTCCGGCAAGTATTTTCACCCTCTCAAGAAGAAAATCATCTTCCGCAATCACCGGCTGTTCTCTCAACTGTTCGAGCGTCTCAAAAAGAAGCGTTGTATGTGAGTCGAACTCTGCATTTGTGCTTCTGTCGCGTAATCTTCTCGGTTTGTCCGGGTCTGCTCCTCCGTCAAGCAGTAACTCCATAGAGCTTTCACCAGCGGAACGAAAAACTCATCGTCTGACGGTGAAGGGGGCTGCTCAACCAAAATTTTTACTGCGTCGGAAGGATTGACTCCCTCATTGCCGCAGAAGCAGTACAGCATATGCACAAAATTATCAAGCCGGGCAGAATATTTCTCTTCATGACATGACCTCCCTATATGTTATATTTTTATGTTAGTGAATATGCAGTGAGAAAACAAATGCAACTCCCCCTGACTGCCATATAATTTTTTTGTGTGAGTATAATTAACTAAATGAAAATAATTATTTTGAAGGGAGTTGTTATACTTGCCGCGCTATATATGTATTCACGGACACTTTTACCAGCCGCCACGTGAAAATCCTTGGCTCGAAACCGTAGAAATTCAGGAATCCGCCGCACCCTGGCACGATTGGAACGCAAGAATTTCCGCCGAATGTTACAGCCGCAACGCCGCATCAAGAATCCTCAACCAGCAGGGATACATCAGGAAGATCTGCAACAACTATTCACGAATGAGCTTCAACATCGGCCCGACGTTATTGACGTGGCTTGAGGAGAATGATCCGCTCTGCTACTCCGCAATACTCGAAGCCGACAAAGTGAGCCGCAAAAGATTTTCCGGTCATGGTTCAGCAATGGCGCAAGTCTACAATCACATCATAATGCCGCTGGCTTCACGGCGCGACAAGGAGACACAAGTCAAGTGGGGCATAGCGGACTTCACGAAACGTTTTGAGCGCAAACCCGAAGGCATGTGGCTCGCTGAATGTGCCGTCGACACGGAAACGCTTGAAGTTCTTGCGGAGAACGGAATAACTTTCACAGTACTTTCACCGTATCAGGCTCAGGCAGTAAGAGTTCTCGGTTATGGGGGGTGGCAGGACGTAACCGGCGCAAAAATTGATACACGGTGCGCGTATGTCTGTCATCTTCCGTCGGGCAGGAGCATAAACTTATTCTTTTACGACGGCGTGTTATCACAGAAAATAGCGTTCGACGGATTACTCAATGACGGCGGAGCTTTTGCGCGCGCACTCATCGAGGCCAACCCTGCACACGGGAAGCCCGTATTGTGTCATGTAGCGACGGACGGCGAATCATACGGACATCATCACAAACACGGCGATATGGCACTTGCTTACTGCCTCGAATGCCTCGACAGCTCATCAGAAGCCCAGCTCACGATTTACGGCGAATATCTCTCGTTCTACCCTCCTGAAGCAGAAGTGAAAATCATCGAGAACTCTTCATGGAGTTGTGCGCACGGTGTCGAACGCTGGCGGAGCAACTGTTCGTGCGGGGACGGGACTCCGGGCTATCATCACAAATGGAGGCAGCCTCTGCGTGTTGCAATGAATGACCTCCGGGACAAACTCGCCGATATTTACGCGAAAAGTGATATGTTCGAGGACGCATGGAAAGCCCGCAATGAGTATATCGGTGTAATTCTCGACAGGTCAGAAGAGAACATCAGCGCATTCCTGAAAGCCCACGTAGCACACCCGTTAACGCCCGACGAACGAATGAAAGCCCTCATGCTGTTGGAGATGCAGAGAAATTCTCTGTTGATGTTCACTTCATGCGGGTGGTTCTTTGATGAGATTTCGCGAATTGAGCCGGTGCAGATTATGCGTTACGCCGCACGAGCCATCGAACTCGCAAGGATACTCACGGGAGAGGATTTAGAGCCAGCATTCATGAAGTTACTCTCTGAAGCTCCGAGCAACGTACCTGAACTTCACGACGGGGCGAAAATCTACGAACTCCGCGCGAAACAGGGCAGGACTGATCGTAAACAGATAGCGGCATATTATGGTATCTCGTCATTGCTTGAGGATTTCAGGCCGGAATTTTCTGAAGGGTGCTGGGACATGTCCGGGAGTGCTACAAAAGTCGAGATGGAGAACGCAAAAGCATTTTCGGCGGGAAAAGTTCACGTGCAGTCAAAGATTACCGGCATTCAGGGGAGCTATTTATTTGCGGCGAACATCAACCAGGGCGGAGGAGCGTTGATTACGTGCGGGATATGTGAGACGGATTCGCTTGAGGAACTGACCGACAGTGAAGTACTCGAACTACAGAGCATGTTCTACAGTGAGGACAGAGAAAAGCTGCTGTTCGAGAAGTTCGGCTACAACCAGTTCACGCTGAATAACATTCCGGCGAACTCGCGCTACAGGCTGATAACGGAATTACTACAGCAGGATGTTCACAAACTTGAAGAGCGCGTTACGGACATCACGAAAAATTACGACCAGTTATTAGAGTACCTTACGTTGCTGGGAGCAAAACCGCCTGCAATCATCACGACGGCTGCAGAGTTCACGTTGACTGCGGAGATAGTTCGCGGACTTGAGGAGGAACAGCCGGACATTTCCGGGATACGGCGTGCGTTTGAGTTCGCTGGTTTCTGGCGGGTGAAGCCTGACGAGGAGCGTATACGTTTTGCGTTTTCCGACTGCATGAACGAGATATTGACGGGAATGTGCATGAGGGGTCTGAATCTCGTTGCGGTGAAAAATCTGTGCGAACTCATGAAGCTGTTCAGTGAGGAGTTCGAGTGGCATTTGAGCCTGTATGACTCGCAGAACTTGTACTATGAGCTTCTGAAGCAGAACACGCCGACTCTTTACCGTGAGCCTGAAGAATTGCGCGGGGCATTCTATGAGCTTGGCCGTGAGCTGAAATTTTCGGACGAGATTTTGAGCAGGTGAGAAAAAATTTTTGTGAGGCTTCCTCTTGAGTGCAGGGAGCTTCTTTTTTTGCGCTATAATACATAAAAATTTGGGGAGGAAAGAAATAATTTGTTCTCGTTCGCAAAAATCCGTGAATACATCATGAAGTTCATAAAGCCGTCGATATACATGGGCGGTTTCGATTACGTTCTGCAGATATGGCGCGAGGCCGACGCAAAAGACAAGGGGATACTGCTTCTTGTGTTCTCGCCGATGTTCTTGTGCATGGCAGGTTTCGTCTTCAGCATAATATATTTTGTGCTGTTCGTGCTTCCGTCGTTCCTGTTTCGTTTTGTCGGGTGGGGATTATTGACGGCACTTTTCGGGGCAGGCGGAAAATATTTCTATAAGCACCTTACTGGCCGCGAGATTAAGACACATGATGATGTTATCGACGTTGATTTTACGGAGAATGCAAAGACAGAGCCGGAAGCTCCCGAACATGAATCACCTGCTCCCGAAGAACCGAAACCCGAAACCCCGAAGCGCAGGAGGAAGAATGCATACTGAAAAGCTGGTGAGATTCAGCGTAACAGTCCCGGAGGATCTTCTTGCGGAGTTCGAGTCGGAATATTACGCGGAGAATCGTGAGAATCGTTCGGAGGCAGTGAGGCACTTGATGCGTGAATATATTTCGGGCGAACGGTGGAAGGCTGACAACGGCCAAGTGTGCGCAACGATTACGCTGGTGTACGATCATCATATGCCGGAACTCACCGGGAAACTTACGGCGGCACAGCATGACAGCGGAGACGTGATAGTATGTTCTACACATGTGCACATAAATCATACGAC
>CAJOED010000145.1 GCA_905233335.1 uncultured Synergistales bacterium | reverse complement strand
TGTGTTTGCGCACATTAGCTTTTGCCTTGTTGTCGTCCCACGTAAAGCAGAACTCACCGAGCACAAGTTTTATCTCGTCATTCATGCTTTTTTCGCCTACTCAAGCCCATACTGCTTCAACAGCTGCCTGTAACGCTGCTCCACCTCACTCAACTGCGGTTCCTGCCTTTTTGGTGCGGGTGCTGACGGTCTCGGTATTGCCGCCTGTGTTGCCGGTGCTGAAACCTGCTGCTGTGCGGGAGGTGTAGCTTCTGTTTCTGCCGCCTCCTTCTTTGACGGTTTCGACTCGCGTTCCTGCCTCTGCATACGGGCATAATACGTTTCGTCCTGCTCCACCAGGAACAGTCTAGGCCCTCTGGGATCATTGTCCGCCGCCTTGTAACTTCCACCGTGAAGCGGGCATGATGCAGTCGGTGATTTACCCTTTGGGAAGAACAGCGGCACTGACTGACACCCACCACGCGCCCGGTATCCTGACGCACGGCATATTGACACCTTGTCGACCTCAACCCATGAAGGCGGATTCTCGAACTTGGCCGGAGTCTCATGTTCCTTTACGGCGTAAGTCATGAACTTTTTCCACACGGGAGCCGCCATTGTACCGCCGAACGCACGACGACCCATTGTCTTGTGATCATCACGGCCAACATATACCGCCGTAGTCAGTCCCGGAACACCCCCGCAGAACCATGCGTCTATGAAGTCGTTTGATGTTCCTGTTTTCCCGAACGTTTCGACTTTCGACAACGCCGCCGGTTTTCCTGTGCCTGCCCTCACAGCGTCCTGCATCATCGAACGCAAAGCATAAGCTGTTTCCGGCCTCATTGCCTGACTTACTGCTGTCTCTCTGTGCTCTATGACATTTCCGTCCCGGTCTTTTATCTCGCGTATCATGAGGGGTACTATTCTTTTTCCGCCGTTGTTGAAACAGTTGAACGCTACAGCCATTTCCAGCGGCGTAAGACTTGCTGACCCAAGCGCGACGGATAAATCATTCGGCAGGTATTTCGTCTCTATTCCCATGTTGCGGGCCATCTGCACGATCGCTTCAGTACCGATATATGCCGCCACTCTCACTGCTACGGTGTTGTACGAACTCGTTAATGCTCGTTGAAGGGTAACTTCTCCCGCGTAACCGTTGCTTGAGTTGTGCGGAGACCAGCCCCGTCCGCTTCCTTTCCTGAAAGTTATCGGGGCATCGAGAAAGTGATCGCTGGGCATTACGTCCTCTTCCATTGCCGCCGCGTAAACTATGGGCTTGAAGCTCGACCCCGGCTGTCTTATGGCTTGGGTTGCACGGTTGAACTTGCTCTCTTTGAAGTCCTTTCCTCCCATGAGCGCGAGAACTTCTCCTGTTTCCGCCTCAATGCACACCAGCGCACCCATTACGTTCTTGTTGAGGCCGTTGATGGCTTCGCGGGCTTTGTCCTGCAGCTTGAGGTCGAGCGTCGTATATATCTGTAACCCTCCGCTGTAGACCTCATCTTTTCCGTATTTCGGCAACAGGTCATTGAACAGCAGGTGCGACACAAAATACGGTGCCATGTTGAACTCCTCTATCCTGTTCACCTGCGCCTGACCCTTGAAGTCGATTTCTTCACTGTATGCTGACTGCCTCTGTTCGGGAGTAATCCACCCGAGAGTCTCCATTCGTGAGAGAACGTAATTCTGCCTTGCCTTTGCGTTGCTGACACTCGATAACGGATTGTAGCGTCCGGGGTTGGCGATGAGTCCAGCGAGTATTGCCGACTGTGCAAGATCCAAATCCCTTGCTGATTTCCCGAAATATGTACGTGAAGCAGTCTCTACGCCCCATGCACCGTGCCCGAAATTTATCGTGTTCAGATAGAGTTCTAGTATTTTGTCTTTCGGGAATAACTTTTCGAGCCTCATAGCAATAATAATCTCTTTGGCTTTGCGGGTGATGCTCTTCTCGTGGGACAAAAATAAGTTTCGTGCAAGCTGTTGTGTTATCGTGCTGGCTCCCTGAACTTTTCCGCCCTCGACAACGTCCGTCCATAGTGCACGAGCGATTGAGCCTAAACGAATTCCACCGTGCTGATAGAACGCAGAGTCTTCTGCCGCAAGTACAGCCCTCACCAGAGTCGGGGACATTTCAGCAAGTTCAAGCGGTGTCCTGTTCTCGATGAAGAGACGCGCGATAACTTCACCGTTTCTGTCGTACATGATGGAAGGGAGGCTGCTTTTAGGGTTGGCGAGTTCTACCATGCTGGGCAGGTCCTCCGAGAGTTTCACGACGTACCATGCGACACCTGCACTTAGTGCTCCCGTTGCAAGGAGAATTACGAGCAATATCGTCATGAATATTATTTTGAGGATTGATATGTGTTTCTTTTTACGCGGCCTTGATTGTTTCGGGGCAGATGAGGTCTGTCTTACTGGTTGCTGTTTGCGCTGTCCGTGTCCGTTCCTGATGAGTAATTCGTCGGGATCTATTCGGAAATTTCTATTGTCATTATAGCGGGGACGGCGTGAGTTGTATCTTTCATTCATTAACAAATTACCCCTTTTTTTTGTTTTTCGTCAAATAATATCATATATTCTTATCAGCCCGCCTTTACGGTCATATTTTGTGTCGTGAATATTTTTCAGGCTGAACCATTGATATTCGCCGTATGTTACTGTGAGGACGTTAACATCATCATCAATCTCCTCATACCCGGCCAAGTTGAACCAGTGCCACTCGAAATCATCGAGCTTCTTGTCGTGATGATTCAGCAGGAGAAACGGTACGGGCAGATTGCGCTCTATCTGACTCACTACTGCCTCCGCAAAAACATCATAGCTCACGTTCCCGGAAAGCCCTTCAAGTATGAGCCTATTGTTGTTCGTTCTGTTCATGTAGTCGTAGAAGCCGCAGATGTATGTTTCGAGAAAATCGATGCCGTGATAGCGGGGTCGTAAGTACGGTTTCATGACAGCCGCAAACCTGACGAAATCCATACGCGATAAATTTTCGGGGCTGAACGGGTAAAGGTTACGGAACTCGTCGCGCCGTGAAAGGTATATGCACAAGTCGCACGCTGTAACTGCCGCACAGCCTCCCATGTTCATGTCCCATTCCGGGAGCCAGTCCTGATTTCCGCCGGGAGCACCGTCGATTGTGAAGTAGCCGAGAATTTTTTTGCGTCCCAAATTATCATTACTCCTATCAAAAAAAATTTTGCTGAATATTTTATATCCTTATGAGAAAAAATAACCTCCTCCCGAAATTTTCAGGAAGAGGCCGTTATGTTCGTGATGTGTTATGTGTTCTATGCGTCATCGCGTACAAGTTCGGAGTCCTGCACCGCGTAACTTGATTTCGAGAAAGTTCGTGAGATTCACCCCTGCTTTGTTGCCGAGTTCGATGCCATAGCCGCCCTCACTTCGGGGAAGAGGGTTCTGCTGTGTCTTGCTTATGGCTTTGCGTACCTTTATTGTTGGGCTTCCATCAAGTGCCGCAAAGTCATCATCAACTTCTTCAAGATATGTTACGCGCCACTTCATTCTAATTCGATCTCCTCCCACCCTTCGAGGTCTTCCGGGGTTATGCCGAGTATGCGGTCCATTTCTTCCTGCGAAATCAACTTTGCGGGGTCGTAATGCTCCCAGCGTTCTATTGCGAGTGCAAGAAGTTTCATGTCGTTGTAGTCGTCCATAAATTTCTCGTAATACTCCGGCGACATCAGGACACATTCAGCCGTGTCATTCTTCATTACCACCCTTGCGCCCGAATGCTTCACCTCATCGAAAACTTCTCCGGCTTTCCCCTCATTGAACACGGAAAACGGAACAGCCCTTCTTGTGTCATGCAAAAGAGTTACCATAACGATACACCTCACGAAAAAATTTTTTGTGCTATATTCTATAATATTCTTGCGTTCAACAGTCATGCAAAATACGCTTGAAATTTCAGAAAGGGTGATGTAGTATGAAGAAGAAGTTTGCGGTAGTTGTTGTCATGTTTCTGTTTGTGTTTGCAGTGTCGGCGTTCGGGAAAGGCAGAATCAAACCTAATAATATCCACCTCAAGCCTGCCGGATGCTTACGTCGGAGAACCGTATTCAGCACAGATACAGGCAAGAGGCACAGCCCCGCTGAATTATTCAATCTCTGCTCTTGCGCTGGCAAACGGC
>CAJOED010000144.1 GCA_905233335.1 uncultured Synergistales bacterium | reverse complement strand
ATTGCCACATTCGCCCACAAACATGAACACATCAACAGAACGAACGACAACGCCGCCAAAAACTTTTTCATGAGAAAAGCTCCCTTCACTAAAATATATCTTCTTCAGTGGAATATACCGGGATTTTTGAGATTATATCAAACCCATACGCACGGTAGAACGGAACTCCCATCGGTGTCGCCTGAAGCAAAATCTTCTTCTTATTTCCTCCCGACTTCCCGCCCGACAAACGGCAAATTTCGTTCATCATCGCCCGCGCTATTCCCTTACGCCGCAATTCCGGCATAACAGCAAAGTAATACACTCCCGCACATTTCTCCTCATTCGTTACGAGAAACGTCCCGGCCTCTTCCCCCTCATAACGCGCAAGATACAGCGAGAAATTCTTACGGTCAGCATTCAGTGCCGCCGAAAACTTCACGAACTCACCGGGCAATTCGTCAACACTTCCGCCGAAACCCTGCCAGGCAGTCCGCGCCCAAAGTAACGAATCATTCACGCGCTCGAACGTTACGTTATTATTCGGGGCAGCAATACGGGGTGTGAGGCTCATTGCTGTGAGGTCGCCCGCATAACATAGCCCGGCATTTTCGAGGAGCTTTCTGTCCCCGTCGTCATACAGCGGCCACATGAACGATATATCGCGCTCCAAAAAGAAATTCACGGCTTCATGTACGATTTCGGGACTGGTGATTTTTTCGGGGTAATATATCCAGCTCTCCGAGTATGTACCAGTCGACACACACAACCCCCTACGGCCAAGCGCAATGCTCTCACTCACGGACAAAGACGCAAGGCTCGACACAAAAAATCTTATCTCTTCCCATACACTGCTCATCACTAAAACACCTCAGGCAGTCCGCACGTCAAAGCCAAGTCCTTAATCACCGGCATAATCTCCGAAACCTTCTCACGATACCCGGCTGTTTCCGCATCATTCACCGCCTGCGACTGAAACTCTTTGAGCGCATCACGCAATGCCGTAACTTTCCGGGTGAGTTCGTCGTTCGTTGTGCTCTTCCCGTTCGCTTGAAGTTCGAGAATTTTTGCGCGTGTATTCTCCCGTTCTGCATTGAGTTCTAGATCCGTCTGTGTCAGTTCCCGCAGTTTGTTCTGCAAGTCCCGGCGTTCGTCAGTCGTGAGAAGTGCTGTAGCGTAGTCGTCCTCATTCCTGAAGCCAAGTGCTAATAACCTCTTGCCGAAATTTATCTCGTGCCTCTGCAAGTCCTCACGCCCCGTCGACATTTCCGTTTCTAGCGTGTGAAGTGCAGTAAGTACCTCGTCAAGTTTCCGTGCCCGTTCGTTCTTGGCCTCTCGTCGTTCATTGAGCTGTGCGCGCAATTCCTCAACATCACGGCTCATTCTCGCTGACTCATCATCAGGAACTTTCGACGCAAAAAGTATTATTCTCTGCTGCTGAAGACTGTCCCTCTCCGCCTCCACTCCCTTCACCTGACCAGCCAGCTCATCACGTTTCAGCCTCATAGCATCGCGGGTCTTCTTGAGGCCGACCATTTTCGTGTTCTCAAGCGATAGTTCGCGTTCGAGTTCGTCCCGGCGTTTTGCTCTGTCCTGCCACTCACTCATGCGGTCTTCTAGTGCCTCTATGACTTCGGCGGGATTCTTGTCCGGCAGCGTCTTATACCCATACGGCATAATCTGCGAAATCAATTCACGCTTCAGGCTGTTCACAATTTCGGCCTGTGTCCTGCTCTCACCGTCAAGCTGTCTCTCTTCTGCGCTCTCGTTCTGCAGTGAAAACAATGCGTCCTGATGATATTTCGTAGCCTCCTCGCGCGTCTCTCGTATCTTCTCTAACTCATCATATGCCGCTTTCATGTCATTCTGTGCCGCTTCTGCCGTGTCCGCCGCATTACGTGCAAGCTGTAAACTATCGCGAGTTCTCTGACGTGCACGGTCAAGCTCCTCAAACGGTGAAATACCTGCTCCCATTTTCAGGCCGAGAAGTGATATTTTCGATGATATTTCCGCGTTGAGTTCACTGATTTTTTTGCGGAGTTCTGACTCATCACGACCGATTGTCGTAATCTCCTCGTTGAGTTTCCCCGCACGAGTCTGACGGGTCGTGAGTTCATCGCGCAATTCGTTGAGTTCGCTTTGTGTCTGCTGTAACTGCCGGTGAACTTCTTCCGTGTTCGGGACAGCCGCACCGGAAACATACGGGTGAGTCATAGCTCCGCACAACGGGCAGGGCATACCGTCCTGCAGAAGCTCACGTACAGCATCAAGATCCTCTATTCTGTGAAGCAATGCCGCACGCTTTTCGAGTTTCGCTACTTCCTGCTGTAACTCGTGAATTTTCCCGGACTGCTCCACGTCCCGAATGTTAAGGCTCCGGGTCTCCTGCTGAATGCGTAGTTTTGTGTTCTGCAAGTTCTTCTGTTTCTCTTCAAGTTCCCGGACTTCCTGAAACTTTTTGTACAGCCCGTCGAGTTCCGCAAGCCTGGCTATGTCCTTCTCGCATATCTCTCTCCATTCCGCTATCGATTTCCCTTTGAGAGTACTCTCATAGAATGCACGTGCCTTTGCGTAATTCTTCTCAATCACCGAATAACGCTGGTTGATGTCAGAGAACAATGCAGCCCGGTCATTCAGGACACTCTGCGCCTTCTGCTTTCTGTCGATGGATTTCACCCAGCTGTCTTTGAGGGATATGCGTTTCTCTTCTGCCTGCTCGTACATGGAAAAACATTTCTGTATCCCCGACAGCCCCGCCGCAAGTTTCTCATCTATCGCGTGTACCTGAAGAAACTTCCTCACCTCACGCAACGCAACTTCAACACGTTCAAGCGCAACCTGCTCACTTTCCGCCTTTGCTGTGTACTCTTTGAGTTCCTGCTCTGCCTCCTCGTAATTTTTCCGTGTCTGTATGGCCGCTTCCTGCCGCTCGGTAATCTGTTCGTCGAGTGCTTTCACCTTTTGTATCAGGTTAGCGAGTTTCGTCTGTTCGGCTAACTTGTCGCGGTATTCCCCCTCAATAAGCGCAAAGGCTTCTTCCGAGTTGTGAAGGTCAGTGCGTGCCCCGTTGAGGCCTTCCCGCAATGATGCCTGACGTAATTTGAGCTTGTCCCGCAGGATTCGCAGCTCCTTTATGGCTTCATAGTCCTCCCCTAGCTCTAAGGCTTTTCCGCCGCGTTCGAGTCTCTGTTTCGACGGCACAAATAACGCTGAACGTCGTTCCCAGTCCTTTCGCCGCGCGTCAATGTCCTTCAGTGCCTCCTGCAGTCGTAATTCTTCAGCTTTATGTTCAAGTATGCGTTTTAGTTCCTCGCATTGTTGTAGAATGTTCATTGATTGTTTACTCCTCGTTCGTCAACAAAAAATACTTTTCCCCTCACACCCCGAACAGTAAAACCCATCACCCACTGAAACACGAAATTTTCAGGTTTCGCCATCAGCCCGGAAAGTTCACAGCACCGTCCGCGCGATAATGTTTTCAGCTCACGTTTACGGCCAATTTCCCGGATGACCAGTGCGCGTTCGTTGTCGTCAAGTGCGCGTAATTTCTTTCTGTCCAGAGTGTCATCATCATTGCGGCAGTCATTGAGAAGTGTGCGGCTGTGTGCGTCTTCCTGTTCCCGTACCTGCCTCATGTCCTCGCCGAAATTCGCAAGGTGTTCTACGGCTGATGTGTTTATGCTGTCCTCTATTAGTGGTAGTAACTTCAAGCGTATGTAGTTGCGCGTGTATCTGTCGTCGGTGTTAGTGCTGTCCTCACGCCACGTCAAGCCACGAACCCGCAATACGTCCCGGAGAAATTCCCGCCTCATTCCGAGTAACGGACGGTAAAAGTTTATGCCGCTGTGAGTTGTGCATTCGGTCATTCCGACAGCCCCGCGAATACCAGTGCCGCGCAAGATGTTGAAGAGTACGGTTTCGGCGAGGTCGTCGCGGTTGTGCCCAAGAAGGACGCTCTTGATGTTGTGTGCGTGTGCAGTCGTGCAGAGATGAGAGAGCCTGATACGCCGTGCCGCTGATTCGAGAGACTCGCCCTTTGTGCGTTCACCGGGAACATCAGCCCTCACGCAGACAAATTCAGCACCGATACTTTGCGCAAATTCACGGGTGAATGCCTCGTCGCCGTCGGACTCTTGGCCTCGTATGCCGTGATTGACATGAACAGCAACAACACGC
>CAJOED010000143.1 GCA_905233335.1 uncultured Synergistales bacterium | reverse complement strand
GGTTTCCGCTACGCTCATTACGGAAATCGACAAGATGATTGCACTGCTTGAGAGCGTAATCGACATGCAGTACAAGATCACAATCCAGAACCTCAAGACAAACCTTGAAGGCCATGATTACGAGACGGACATCAACCGAATAAGGTCAGTCGAAGATCTGCGCACCCAGTTCGCCATCACTGCCAGAAGCTACGCAGTAGCAATGTGGTACAGGGACGCAAAGATGATGAACGATGTTACCCAGCAGATAGTCAACGGTGAGAACGCATACAACAGGTTCTACGAGAATACGACGTACAAAGAAGTCAAAGACGTAATGAACGCAGGACGCGGAGCATTCGGAACACTGAAAGCAGGATTTGCGGACGTTCTCAACTCCTTCACACAGACGGAACCGGCATTTGCGGCACTTCTTGCTGACGGCTTGAACCTCGTGAATATTTCCAACAAGGTTACGGACGCAGGCACACAGAGAATCGTGGACTTGTCGCAGGGAGCACATGACGCTCTCGGAAGCACAATGACGCTCGTATTATCACTTGCGGCTATAGCTATCGTTCTCGGTATCTTCATTGCACTCTACATAGCGAAATCAATCTCCGCTCCTCTTGGGCGCGTTGTCGAAATCTGCAAGGAAGCCAGCAACGGAGAAATGGCCATCACCTACAACGATTTCGGCTATGAGGGCAAGGACGAACTCGGCAACTTGGGCGAAGCACTCACCGAAATGTTCGCATCCCTGAGCACAGCAATCGGAGACATTCGCGGACTGGCAATCACGAGTCATGACACATCAGCCCGCATGAAGGAAGACGCAACAAAGAACACCGACTACGCCAACAACGTACGCGCGAATGTTGCCAACGTCGTGAAGTTGATGGAGGGCAACGCATCATCACTGCAGGAAAGCAACGCCGGAACTGAAGAAATGTCAGCGGCATCAATGACGAGTGCCCAGGCGGCTACGGACTGCGCAGAGTTCATCTCCAACATGACGACCGTAACGAACAATGCAGTAGATACGGTGAAGGAAGCAATCGCGAACATCGTAATCCTACAGAAGAAGACGAAAGAGAGCGGCATAAAGTTACAGGAACTTGTCGAGAACTCCAACAAGATCAGCGAGTTCATCGGGGAAATCACATCAATAGCCGACCAGACGAACTTGCTGGCACTGAACGCCGCAATTGAGGCCGCAAGAGCAGGTGAAGCCGGAAGAGGTTTTGCGGTTGTTGCGGAAAGTGTACGTAAACTTGCGGAAGATTCCAGCCGTGCTGCAGAGAACGTAAGAGGACTGATAGAGTCGCTGCAGATTAGTGTACGCGAAACAAAGACATCAAGCGACGAGACAGCAGTACTTCTTGACGAGACGACAGAGAAGGCCAACGGTGCGCAGGATTCACTTGCTGAAGCAATCGGACAGATCGACAAGGCGAACGACAGAATCCAGAACATCGCGGCAGTTGCACAGGAACAGGCAGCGTCAAGCCGTGAAATTGCGGCAGGTATCGACAACGTAACGAAATCGACGACGGAGATACTTGAGAACCTCGAGAGCGTCAAGAACGACATGGACGAGACAGCAGCAATCGCGGAGAGAGCGGCGGCAGGTGCAGTAGAGCAGACGGGGCTTGTTGAGAGCATCACGGAAGCACTTTCACAGTTCCATATTGAGGACGAAGCACCCGTGAAAAAGAGCAGTGGAGGAGCACGCAAGGCACTTCCGGCCAAGAAGAAGTAAATCGGAAGAAGTAATTACGGGAAAGAAATAGGCCGGGCATAACACCCGGTCTTTTTTGTGTGTGCTAGTTGTCGTAAAGGCTGTTCGGTCGTCCGTCGAGATACTCAAGCAGCAACGGACTCAATATCTTGATGTACGTACCCTTCATGCCAAGACTCCTGCTCTCGATCAGTCCGGCACTCTCCAACTTCCGCAACGCATTCACGATTACGCTCCGTGTAACTCCGACCCTGTCCGCAACACGTGAGGCAATCGCAACACCTTCAACGCCGTCAAGTTCCGCGATGATGTGCTTCATGCTCTCAAGCTCCGAATACGACAATGCACGCATGGCCATCTGTACGCTGAGTCTGCTTCTTGCGGTCTCCTCAAGAACTTTTGCGCGCTCGTTGAGAATCTCAATACCCGCCAGCATTCCGAGATATTCAGCGAGTAATACGTCGTCTACGGTGAAGGGTATTTTTTCGCGGACGAGCATAATCGTTCCTAGCCTTTCAGCACTTGCACCGGTAATGGGAACGTACATCAGGTGCTTTTCGGGCTTTTCCCCCTCGTACTCGTCATCAAAAAGTCCCGCGTCCTCGTCGTGAATTTCGGAGTCCCTGCATCTGTTCATTCTGACTACGAACTCATCGGGCATAACTCCGTCCCTGAAACTTTCGGATAGTGCCTTTGAGGTGTATTCGGGGAGCCAGTTATAGCCGAGAAGCCGTCCTGACTTGCTGACGATGTACACGTTCGCGGTGGAAAATTCCGAGAGTAATTTCGACAGCGTAAAGTAATTCAGAGGTTCCCCCTCGCGCTTGGCCTGTACTGCACGACCGACACGCCGAGTTTTTTCGAGGAGGGCATTCAACCGTTCGTCAACAGTGGAAAATTCATTCATTGCACTCACCTCCGCTACAGAAGGTAACGCCTTATGTCGCGATTTTCGACGAGGCCGCTCAATTTTTCCCGTACCATGTCAGCAGTAATCTCTATGTTCTCCGTGTCCATTTCGGGAACGTTGAAGCTGATCTCCTCCAGCAGCTGCTCCATCATCGTATGTAGCCTGCGCGCGCCGATGTCTTCCATTTCGGAGTTCATTTTGTGCGCGAGCCGGGCAATTTCTGCAGTGGCCTCATCGGTGAATGTGAGCGTAACTCCCTCCGTAGACATCAACGCTTCATATTGTCGTATCAGGCTGTTTTCGGGTTCAGTGAGTATCTGCTGTAAGTTCTCACTGCTCAAAGGCTCAAGCTCGACGCGAATCGGAAATCTTCCCTGTAACTCCGGGATGAGGTCAGAAGGTTTTACCCCGCTGAAAGCCCCCGCCGCAATGAACAGAATATGATCCGTCTTCACGGGGCCGTATCTTGTCTGCACTACGGAGCCTTCAACGATGGGCAGAAGATCTCTCTGTACACCCTCGCGGCTTACGTCGGGGCCGTGCGAACTTCCTCCCTTCACCACTACTTTATCGATCTCATCAAGAAACACAATGCCGTCTTCCTGCGCCATATCGACAGCTTCTTTTGCCATAGCGTCGGCATCAATGAGTTTCTCGGCTTCTTCCTGCTGTAAAAGACGCATAGCTTCTTTCACCTTCATGTGCCGTTTCTTTGTCTTCTTGGGCATGATACCGCCAATCATTTCGGTTATGTTGATGCCCATGATGTCCATTCCCGGCCCGCCGAAAACGGGTATAGCTGTCATGCTGTCGTTCACTTCAAGTTCTACGTCTCTGTTGTCGAGCTTTCCGGCCTTCAGCATTTCGTGAAGTTTCGCGCGCGTCCTGTTGTCGGCTTCTGTAACTTCGGGCTTGGGCGGCTGTTCTTCTTCTTTGTCGTCGTCATCTTTTGCCCCCGAAAAAGCCTTCAGGAAGTCCGGCATCGTGAATTTCTCGGCACGTTTCGGGAGTAATGCGTCGAGTAATCTCTGTTCGGCACGTTCACGGGCGGGAGTCTGCACTTCCTCAATCATTCGTCGTCGTACCATTGAGGCAGAAAACTCTGTGAGGTCGCGAATTATCGTCTCAACATCACGGCCGACATAACCGACTTCCGTAAACTTTGTAGCTTCAACCTTCACGAACGGAGCATTTGAGAGCGTCGCAAGCCTCCGTGCAATTTCTGTTTTTCCGACACCAGTTGGGCCGACCATGAGAATATTTTTCGGCATAATCTCGTGCGCGATTTCTGGAGGTAGTGCCCGCCGCCGTATTCTGTTCCGTAACGCTATGGATACTGCGCGTTTTGCTTTGTCCTGTCCCACTATGTAGCGGTTGAGGTGTTCTATGATTTTCGCCGGTGTAAGTTCTGAAGTAATTTTGCTGTTCATTATTCTCCTAATACCTCGACAGTAATATTATTGTTCGTGTAAATACAAATTTCTGATGCAAGCTCTATGGATCTTTTCGCGATGAGTCCAGTCTGTAGCTTCGCACAGTGCGCGAGCCGCCGCAAGAGCATAGCCCGACCCCGACCCTATCGATGCCGCATTGCCTTCAGGTTCAAGGACATCACCCGCACCGCTCAAGAGCAACGTCATGTCCCTGTTCGCCGCAAGCATCATAGCTTCAAGCCGTCTTAGTGCCTTATCGAGCCGCCATTCACGCACCAGCTTCACAGCCCCGCGCATGAGGTCGCCTTTCTCCTGCTCAAGACACGTCTCGAACTTCTCAAGCAGCGTCATAGCATCAGCCGTACTTCCTGCAAAGCCGGTGAGGATTTTCCCGTCGAGAAGTGTTCTGACTTTCCGTGCTCCTGACTTGATGACCTGTGAGCCGAGTGTTACTTGTCCGTCTCCTGCCATTGCGACGCGTGAGCCTTTGCGCACACATATTATTGTTGTTCCGTTAAACAGTGTTATCATTCCTTTCATGTGCTTGTGTAGTATTAATTAAGTGCTTATTATCTCATTTGTATTTATTTTTGGAATAATGTAATTAAATTAAAATTTTCTGTGTAATCTTTTTGCAGGGAGGTAAAAAATTTTGCCTGATGATTATAATCTTGCGCTTGAGGGTATGACGTGGAAATTTTTTCTTCTGCCCGAAATTTTCGACATCAAACCGACAGCCGACAGCATAGACAAAATAAATCTCGCGCAGGGTGAAGGAGTCTATCCATACGTTACGAGAAGCGAACAGAACAACGGCATTAATTGTTTCGTGTGCAGGCAGGAAGGATACAGGCTTAACGCGGGAAACTGCATTACGGTCGGGAGTGATACACAGACGGTGTTCTACCAGCCGTCAGAGTTCTACACGGGCAATAACATTCAGATATTGAGGTGCAGAGAACTCAACAAGTACAACGCAAACTTCTTATTGACGTGCCTCAAGAAAACACTCTCCATATACAACTACGGACAAGGCGCAACGCTCACACGACTGAAACGCAGCAGGGTAAAACTTCCCGTGAACAGTGAGGGGCTTCCTGACTGGGAGTTCATGACCGAATACATGAGGCAGATTGAGCAGAAGCTATTACGTGAAGAGATTACACACATACGGGCACAAATTCGCGGGAGTGAGAGCCTGACTCTTGACGGCAGAAAGTGGGCGGGCTTCAGAATAGGGGAACTGTTTACGGTGAAGATAGGGAAATCGATAGACGGCAACAAAGTCGACAAATCAGCAGGAAGAACTCCATATATCACGCGCAAAGAAAACAATAACGGTCTGGACGGCTTTATTGATTACGAGGAAGGCTGCGTTAATGCGAAATACCCGGTAATAACTATAGGTAATGAGACAGCAGAACCCTTTGTACAGGATTTCCAATTCTTCACAGGCACAAAGGTGAATATACTAACGCCAAAAGTACCGATAAGTAGGCAGGCTCTTCTTTTTGTTACTCAATGCCTGAAGATACACAA
>CAJOED010000142.1 GCA_905233335.1 uncultured Synergistales bacterium | reverse complement strand
GATAAAATTTTCTGTGTCGTAATCCCTTATGCTTTCCATGAAATCCCGAATTATATTCATGCTGTTTATTCCCGCGAAATTATATTTTTGTTTGGTAGTGAAAACTTATAATAACTTGGCGATTTTGTCAAGATATAAATTGAATATGGTATGAGCTATAATTACACGTAAAAAGGAGGTTGACAGTTGTGAACGAAAATAGCTATAATGTTCGCAGTTCGCAGTTCGCAGTGGCTTTTTCTGTCTTGTATGTTGTTCTTCCCATAATAATATTTTCTTTCGGCTGGCTGAAGATATATTTTGCTGTTCCCGCGTCCCTGATTCTATTATACTTTGCTTACAGTCTGTACAACGAAATATCTTCCGTTGAAGTCAACATCACTAATTCCGGCACAAAAAAATTCTGGCTGCTAACCCTGCTTTGTCTTCTCGTATGGGTATTTTTTTCGGGCATAGGACGTTTTTCTTATCAGAATTGGGATCACTTTGCGCGCAACGTTTTTTACAGAGATCTATGCAATTACGAATGGCCGGTGATTTATGATTTTGCCCCTCAAAGTAAACTCGTCAGGTCAATTCTCGGCGATGGCACTGCTGCACTCTCATATTATTTTGCGTGGTGGCTTCCTCCTGCATTTGTATCGAAAATATTTTCGCTTGGCCAGGCGGGGCAGGACATATGCATATATCTATGGGCTGTACTCGGTGTCTTTCTCGTTGTGTACAATCTGTGCAGATACTTCCGCAAAACATCATATACTGTTGTCCTGATATTTATATTCTTCAGCGGCATCGATGTTATAGGAGCTGTCATCTCCGGCAGGTACAGTGTGCCGACACCATCAAGCAGATACGGTAATGTATCAGGGATTATACAGGTTCTAGTACTCCATATTGAATGGTTATACGGGTTTCAGTATTCCGCAAACACAACCCAGCTTTACTGGGTGTTCAATCAGTCAATACCTGTATGGCTGATTACCTGTATGCTTCTTCAGCTCCGCACAAACAAAAACAATATGGCGTTATCATCTCTTACGTTTGCATTCTCATCATGGGCGGCCATAGGAATTATTCCGCTTGCACTCGCTCATTCTATGCAGGACGGCAGGAAGTTCCGAAAAGCCTTCACGCTTCAGAATATCGCCGTACCGTTATTCATGATGATTGCTTTCGGTATGCTGTATCTTGGGACTAACAACGCTATGAAGATAAGCCTTTTCATTAACAGCGCGGAAAAATTTGCGAAATATCTATTGTTCATATTTATCGAAATCGGTGTATATCTGCTTATCATGTGGCGTACTCCGTGCAAGTATAATTTTTTCTATGTTGTCGTCGCAGAACTTCTACTTATACCGTTTGTACAGGTAACTACTGGTGATTTCTTGATGCGTGCCTCAATCCCCGCATTGTTTATTTTTATGGTGTTCGTCATAAAATTTCTTGTTGAGGAAGATGATAACACTCTCAGGCTTCGCAAAATCATTCTTGCCTGTGCACTGGTAGTCGGTGCCTTCACTCCCTTCACCGAAATCAACAGGAGCATAGCAGGTACAGGAAGATACATAGCGGAAAAATATATTCTGCACAAACCGATGAACGATATACACAATCCTTTGCGTGAAGAAATTTACAGCATAGGGGCAATAACGGAAGAGGCAACCGCTTTTCAAATGGAATTGGTAAAGAATCAGTATCTGATTTTTGATTACAAGCATTCAGCGTTCTTCAAGTACCTCGCAAGATGACACACAAAAAATTCCGCTCATGACAAAACATGGGCGGAAGTATCTCGTACCTCACGAAAGTTCCCGGTAAATCATCACGATAACCGCAAACGACACTATGAACGTCAGACCGTCGCTCGTCGGCATTGACCATAACACTCCGTTGAGGCCCATGAACATCGGCATAATCACCGTGAGTCCCGCACCGAAAATCACCTCGCGTATTATCGACAGTCCCGCAGAAATATATGGACGCCCCATCGCCTGAATGAATATGAACGCCGCCTTGTTCACGCACGCAAAAACTATCAGGCACAAATACACACGGAAACATCTCACAGTGAACGACGCATAGTATTCACTTTCGCCGGAAGCACCGAAAAGTTCAGCGATATATGCCGGGAAAAACTCAACGACTACGAACGCCGCAATTCCTATTACAGCCTCGCACGTCAATAACAGCGTGAATAGCTTCCGCACTCTGTCGGGATGACCCGCACCCATGTTGTAGCCCGTTATCGGTGTACAGCTAGCCGACAATCCCACGACAACAGAAATTACTATCTGAAAAAATTTCATGACGATGCCGATTACTGCCATAGGTATTTGGGAATATTCCGGCCTCCCGAAAATATCATCAAGTGCTCCGTACTTCTTTATCATGATGTTCACTGCCGCAACACTTATTACCAGAGAAATTTGCGATAAGAAGCTGCACATTCCCAAAGGCAGATAACGTTTCATGAGTCTTGGGTTGTAGTGAAGGTTATTGCGTGAGAATGTTACGGCCTTCATTTTTCGTGAGATGTAGAGAAGGGACATAAACGCCGTAAAAATTTGTCCCATTATCGTAGCTAATGCCGCCCCCGTCATCCCCATTCGGAACACAAAGATAAACACCGGGTCGAGGACGATATTTATACCTGCTCCCATGAGAGTCGAGAACATCACGTAGTTCGGGCTTCCGTCAGCAGAGATTACCGGGTTCATTGCCTGCCCGAAAACATAAAACGGTATGCCGGGAATAATCCACGTGAAGTACTCCAGCGCAAAACGGAATGTCTCATCGTTCACTCTTGCCCCGAAAAACGTCAATAACTCCTCACGGAACACATAATACACGACCGCAATAATTACTCCCACTGTCCCGGACAATAACGCCGCACTCCCGACGCTGTCCCCCGCTTGAGAGTATTCACGCGCTCCCAAGCTCATACTGACGAATGCGCACACCCCGTCCCCTATCATTAACGTGAATGCAAGTGCTATTACCGTCATGGGAAAGACAACGTTATTTGCTGCGTTTCCGTTTGAGCCGAGATAGTCAGCGTTGGCAATGAATATTTGATCCACGATGTTATATAGTGCCGCCACCAGCAGAGATACTATTAACGGGACGGCGTAACGTACTAATAATTTTCCGACCGGCTCGCGTTCGAGAAAAATATTTGCGTTTTCTTTCATGATATATACACTCCTCCATAAAAAAATGCGTCTGCCCGGTTTTGCCCGGACTTACGCATTAATGCCGCACAGCAGAAATTATTATAGCACCGTGAATAAGTATGTAGTTTTAGTGTAAAATTATCTCATCACAATTCAAGGAGGGATTGTAACATGTCAATGAGCATCAATCAGACGAGCAGCATAGTAAACACATCGGGTTCAGTGAGCCGTCTCGAAAAAAATTTCGTCGTCCGCCGCACAGAAACCCAGTATATGCACGTCCGCGAACCCATACTCGTACAGCGTCCGCAGATTGAGGACTTCAACAACATGGTAGTAGTTCACGATCAGGTCGAGCAGTATATCTAGCGTTTGAGTTCTCCCTCTTCAACTCGCGCGGGAGAGGGCATTCATCCTTCATAAATTCATATATAATTGTCATGAGGTGATGAGTTTATGAAGCGCAAAATTATTCTTTCCATTATTGTAGTGTTAATTCTTGCTGTAAGTTCTTCTGCTTTCGACGGAGAAGAAAAATGGCACATCAAGCTCGATACTCCCATATCAAGCGGCATTGCTGTATCAGAAAATATTTTGCTGCTCGGCGACATGTCCGGCAAGTTCTACGCTCTCGACAAAGAAACCGGCAAAGAATTATGGTCGTATTACGGCACAGGCACAATATGCGGAGTTCCTTCTGTCGTTTTCGGGCAGGTTGTTTTTGCGCAGGCTGACGGAGAAATTACCTGCCTGAACATTTCTGACGGCTCAAAAGTATGGAGCAATTCCCCCGGCGATTACGGCGCAATGTTGAGCGACGGCACAGCTTACGGCGACGGCAGAGTGTTCGCTTCACGCAATGACGGCAAACTCTACGCGCTGTCCATCAAGAACGGCAAAGAGTTATGGACGTACACCGCAAAACAGGCACTGCGTACTGCTCCGGCATACAGTGAAGGCATCGTGTTTCTCGGCGAATACGACGGCATATTCAGCATGATTGACGGCGAAACAGGAAACAGGCTCAACGGCGGTGAACACTCCTGTAATCGTCGACGGTAACGTGTATTTTTCTGCGTGGGACGGCTCAATCAACGCGGTGAAAATCGATGACGTTATTCCTCTTTGGCACGCCAACGTGAAAGATCCCATAACGACAGCTCCGGCAATCGGCAACGGAAAAATCATCGTGGGAACAGGACGCGGCTACATTGTTGCGCTCGAACAGGAAACCGGCAAAATATTATGGCAGTTCGAGACAAAAGGCGGAACAGTTACGGCACAGCCTCTTATCGCTGAAAATCTCGTGTTCGCGGGTGCTGGTCATGGCAATGTGTACGTACTCAATTCTGACACCGGCAAAATAATTTTCGTTACGGGAGCAGGAAGCGGAATAGAGTCAAGCCCGGCATATTCTGACGGAGTATTCTATTTCGGAAACGGCAGGGGTTACGTGTATGCAGTGCGCTAAAATTCTTGCGGTGGTACTGGTGATGTTTTTTGCGGGGGTCTTTGCGGTGGAAGCGAATGCGTCATCGTGGCGGGATACTAACCTCATCGGCGCAATGAAGGACTACAACCCTGCACTCACTGATGATTTCTATGCGAACGTCAATCATGAATGGCTCGTGAATGCGAAACTCAAGCCGGGGCGTTCAAGCAATGCGTCATTCTATGAGCTTCAAGACATCGTGGACGCAAACCTGAAGGCCATAATGACCGACGACACACTCACTGGGCACGACGCGGAACTTGTGCGCAAGCTGTACTCTCTATGGCTTGACTGGGACGCACGCAACAAGAACGGACTTGCTGACCTCCCCGAACAGGCAAAATTAATCACGGACATAAAGACACTTGATGACCTCACAAAATACTTCATGAGCGAATCAAGTTTCTATCATGGGACAGTAATAGCTGATTTCGTGCTTGGCGTGGACAATAAGAACTCTGAAGCGTACAACCTCGAACTTTCCGCGACGGGGCTTTCACTAGGGGACAGTGCAGAGTATAAAGAACTCACCCCGAACGGTGAACGCACCAAGAAAATGCATAGGGCTATCGTGAGCTATATGCTTGGCCGGTTTGGTTATAGTGATGAGGAAATTTCTGCACACCTTGCACGTGAGTTTGAGTTCGAGAAGAAGCTGGCTCCGTTCATGATGACGCATGAAGAGATTTACGCCCCTGAAGCAATCGAACGCATGTACAA
>CAJOED010000141.1 GCA_905233335.1 uncultured Synergistales bacterium | reverse complement strand
CATGAGATGCTGCAATGTTTCTGTTATGGCTGTCAGTGTTGTCGTCGGGATCCGTCCGTTCCGAAACATCATGAAGTGTTACTGTGTTCGTGTCTGTGCCGGTAAAGTTCGACCTCCCGTGAAGGTCATTCGGCAACAGCGTGTAAAGCTCCCAAAGCTCCATGCTCTCTCCCGAAACGTGAAAATCTATCGTCCCGCCGCTAATGCCTCCCGTCGCTAAGAGTTTTCCAGTCCCGAAAGACAGAGCCGCCCGGTCTATTCCCATAATCCCCGAAAAATCTATGCTGCCTCTTATGGGTATGCCGTTAAGTTCTGCGTCAATGTTCGCGTAATAATTATTCATGTTCGCGCTAAATTCATTCACGAAAAACTCACAGCCATAACTCCCGAAATCAATACTCACTGAACGCATAGAGAAACTCGACGGCCTTATGTGCCCCGCAAAAAGTTTTCGGAAGTTTACGCTCTGATTGAACGTCTCGCCCCTCATGACTTCATGCCCGGAATCGTCGGTTATCGTGAAGCCGTGAACAGTGTAGCCCTTTATAGGGTTGCCGGTAATTTTTTCTGCTGTCAGTGTGAGATTGTAGTTGTCTTTGAGGTCTCTCTGTGCAATGCCAAGAATGATATTGCCTCCGGCGTTCGAGAACATTACGACGCATAACACCGTAACGATTACGAGAACAATAACTCGTGAGAACTTGCGCACACGTTTCTTAATGCGGTTACGTTTTCTGTTTCTGTTGAGTTGAGGCAGAAGAATATCATCAGGCAATAAATTTTTTTTCTTTCTCACAACACAAAAATACTCCCATGAAAAATATATTGCTTAGTTTTGCCCGTAATTATAAGACATAAAACGTGATATAGTTACCAACTGTAATAACATCATGATAATTTTTTCACAGGAGAATAAAACTTTATGGCAGCGATTATATTTCTGTTGTGTATCGTGTTCTTCATGAGGGCGGCTCCATCTTGTGCATGTATGACTATTCTTGTCGGGCGCAAGGCATCATCATCAGGTGAAGTTCTCGTTGCTCACAATGAGGACGCTCCGGGACGCTTCACGATGCAGACACACCTTGTCCGCAAGAAACGCAGACGACCCGGGACAATGATGACATTCGAGCCTGACCTCGCAAAAATCGAACTTGGCCAGACACGCACCAGCTTATTATGGAGCGAGGCGAAAACATACAGCAATGATTATTCTGACTCGGCGTTCTGTGATTTATATGTGAACGGTTATGGTGTCGTGATATGCACGAACAACTGCGCGAACTCCCGCGAGGACAACCCCGAACTCACTGACGGCGGAATAGGCTACGGATTGCGCCGGATTGTTGCGGAACGTTCACACACAGCGAAAGAAGCTCTCGAAATTGCCTGCAGGTTAGTCGACGAATACGGCTATGCGTCATCAGGCCGGAGCTATTCATTTGCGGACAAGGACGAAATTTACGTTATGCAGATAGTTCACGGGAAACACTACGCAATTGCTAGAGTTCCTGATGATGAAGTTGCTGTGATACCGAACCACTACACGATACACGAACCCGACAGAAAGACACGCGGCTATGATGAGCTGATAGAGTATGCAGTCAAGCGGGGCTGGTATGATGCGGACGAGGGAGCTTTTGACTTTGCGCGGGCATATCAGGCACCTGACTCTTACGGCCTCGAAAAGAACACGCACAGACACGTCCGGGCATTTGAGATATTGCTGGAGATGGATCTTTCCGGCCTGCTGAAAACAGAGTGGCAGCCGCTGCCGTTCTCCATAAAGCCTGCGTACAAAGTGAACATTCCGACGCTCAAGAGAATTTTGCGGACACACTATGAGGGGACATCATCGGACAATTCCGGGGGAAACTCGCCGCACTTCACGAAACCACTCACTGTGTGCAACTCCGACACGTTAGAGAGCACAATCATTCAGGTACGGCACAACCCCGACAGAATATTACTGCGCAAGGCTCTAGGATGCCCGTGCTGTTCACCGTATATAGGGTGGTATTTCGGCATAACGTCAGCCCCTGAAGGTTACGAGGACACAGACCCCGACGAAGCACTCACCGAACACTTCATGACGAAACCTGAAGACATGGACTGCAGAGACAACGCTTGGTACAGGTCGCGGGAAATTCAGACGGCATACAACATTCTTTACCGTGAGCAGGGGGAATTAGTGCGTTCAAGAGTGAAGGAGCTTGAAGAGAGGATAGAGCGCAAAATTCACACGCTGGATCCGCAGATAGAATTACGACTCCGCAATGAGCCGGATATAGCCCGTGCGATGATGGAGGGAGCTATACGAATGGGAGCTGAAGCCGTCGATGAGTTTACCAAGAACATGCGCAAAGAACTCAACGTGATAGCGTGCGAGGCTCTGACTCCTGCCAGAAAGGGAGAGAAGTTCCGCGTGAGAGTCCCGGCTGGTGTCGTGAATTTCGGTGAGCTTGATGTTTCTCTGTGCAGGTGCGGTACGTCGTACGATGATATTTCCCGGTGGTCGGAATGTGCCGGAGGTTTCGAGCGGAGCAGCAACTATTTCGAGCTTGAGTTCAGGCCGGGCGAATGGATTAGTGAGGCTGTACCGTGCTTTACTGATTTATATATGTTGCTCGTCGGCAAGTCAGGAAAGAAATACGCGGGCATTGTCAAAGTTCAGGTGAGGGAGTAAAAATCTCATGGCAGGGAAAAAGAACGCACAACAAATTACTATTGATGACATAATGAAGCTCGGCCCTAAAAAAATAATTCTCCTGATAATTGCGGCTGTTGCTGTATATTTTTTCGGGAATGATACGTTTCTTCAGGAGCACGACGACAGCGGCATAATCCCCGGCATTGTTGCGCGAGTTGTCGACGGTGATACGGCAGTTATTACGGTGGACGGCCAGGAACGGCGCGTGAGGTTTCTCGGCGTTGATACTCCCGAAACGGTGCACCCGAACAAGCCCGTACAGTATTACGGAAAAGAAGCAAGCTCCTTCACGAAAAATTCACTCACGGGACGGCGCGTATGGCTTGAGTATGACTCATCACCGACAGACAGATACAACCGGCACTTAGCGTACATATGGCTCAACAAGCCGGCAACGATTGACGAGCAGACGATACGCCGGGACATGTTCAACGCGAGGTTGCTTCTCGACGGATACGCCCGCACGATGATAATCAAACCGAACACGAGGTACGCAAAGTTATTCGGTGCGTTTCAGGACGAGGCGAAAAGCTCACGCAAAGGCTTATGGGCTGAATAATCCATTATGCTATACTGACATGCAAAATTTTTTTTGGAGGGAGTAATTATTAATGTTAGGTTACGGCTTAGATCCCACGATGTTAATACTAATACCGGCTGTTCTGCTCTCAATGTGGGCGCAGTCGCGAGTGCAGTCGACGTTCAACACGTACAGTCAGGTAGCAGCTCGGCAGGGAGTTACGGCGGATAGTGTTGCGAGAATGTTACTGACGCTTTACGGAATGGCGAACATGCCCATAAACCACGTTTCGGGGTCGCTGACGGATCACTATAACCCGCAGGACAGGA
Organism: uncultured Synergistales bacterium; assembly: GCA_905233335.1. Lineage (GTDB taxonomy): Bacteria > Synergistota > Synergistia > Synergistales > Aminobacteriaceae > JAFUXM01. The sequence continues at coordinate 660 of CAJOED010000141.1, read as the reverse complement.
CGCTCAATCTCTCTGACAGTGTGTACAACAGCAGGAGCATAGCGTCAATCGGAGTTGCGGCACATGAGGTCGGGCACGCGATACAGCATCATGAATCATACGCGCCGTTATTATTCCGAAACTCCATAGTACCTGCCGTAAATATATGTTCGAGTGCGTCGATGCCTCTTTTCGTTCTTGGCCTCATCATGGGAAATTATTTACTCGTCAACATCGGAATAATTCTCTTTGCGGGTGCTCTCGTGTTCCATCTAGTTACGCTTCCCGTTGAGATTAACGCAAGCTCCCGTGCTCTTGCCCTTCTCGAACAGACACATACGCTTGATCGTGAAGAACTCGCCGGGGCAAAGAAAGTTCTGACGGCGGCGGCATGGACATATATAGCGTCGGCGTTGATGGCGGTGCTTCAGCTGTTGAGGCTCATAATGATCAGCAGATCCCGGAGGCGTTAATTCTTGCGGGAATATTGCGGCATTACACAACATACAGCAGGGCACAATACCGGGAATTTTCGCCACGCAACAAGTACGGCAACACACCCGGCCTGCGGCAATACGCACGGGTATTTTTGCGCAACGGGATATGCACACACAGCAGGGCAACAACACCGGGAACTTTCGCTACGCAACAAGTACGGCAACACACCCGGCCTGCGGCGAT
>CAJOED010000140.1 GCA_905233335.1 uncultured Synergistales bacterium | reverse complement strand
CAACATAACGTATTACACCTTCATGATAGTATTCTGCATAGCACTCTTTCACCGCGCTAATGTCCACGTCGTGAAGCGTGATTGTTACCTCCATGCCGGCGAAATACGGCGCAACTATCGGACAGAACACAGGCGCATACTCAAGCCCGCAGACTTTCACCATTTCGGGGAGGTGCTTATGTGTCTGCGAAATCCCATACTGACGAGGAGCATCAAGAAGCACATCGCGTTCACTGTCCTCATACTGCGCAATCATCTTTTTCCCGCCGCCCGAATAACCAGTGAGCGAGAAGCATGAGAGCTTTGCGTCCCGGCCAAGTATCCCGTTCTCCACCAGCGGTGCCGCCAGCACTATGAAGCCCGTAGCATGACAGCCGGGGTTCGCAACACGTTTCGAGGCGTGAATTTTTGCGCGCTGCCCGGAAAGTTCAGGGAGGCCGTACGTCCATTCAGGATTCACTCGGTGCGCGGTGGAAGTGTCAATTATCGCGGTGCCGGAGTTGGTGATGAGTGAGACGGATTCTTTTGCGGCATCATCAGGAAGACACAAGAACGATATATCCGACGAGTTCAACGCATCACGGCGGGCGTTCGGGTCTTTGCGGGTTTGTTCTGTGAGCGTGATTAGCTGAATGTCTTTGCGTGAGGTGAGACGCTCATATATTTTCAGGCCGGTAGTACCTGCGCTTCCGTCAATAAAAATTTTCTTCATTGTCAAAATATTCTCCCAAAAAATTAATGGTGCGTATTATAATCGCAAAAAAAATTTTCCGTCAACAAAATATAATTTTACTGACAGCACAGCTTGTTGATAGCCCCCGCTAACTTTTCCGGCGAATCTCCCTCACTGAACATACATGAATTTTTCGCGAGCTTCACGAACTCTGCGGCGTTCTTCTCCTGATGATTGTCCATTGCTCCCGGCCAGGGGATTACGACAGCGGGAATTTTCCACTTCAGGACTTCAGCAAGTGTTGAGCCTCCCGCACGGCACACGAGAACATCACACGCCGAGTAGAACGGATTCATGTCCCATTGCGACGGGATAAAGTGAGCGTTTCCGTCATCATGTTTCTGTTTTGACGACAGGAACACGAACTCACAGCCCGGACATAATTCCGCCGTTCTCCGTAACATTTCGCTCAAAGGCCCGCTCCCTAAAGACCCTCCCGCAACACCGACTATCTTTTTTCGCGCGTCAACCTCAACACCCAAACGCCTCAATGCCTCGTTTCTGTCAATCCTGACTGGATCGCGTACAGGGATGCCGTAATACGAGAAATTCTTTATGCCTTCGCACACCGGACTCTCTCCGCTATCCTCGTAACTTTACCCGCTATTGTATTCTGTTCATGAAGAGTTACGGGTATGCGTTTCAGTTTCGCGATGATGAGGGGAGCGAACGATATATACCCGCCGAACAAATACAACTCGTCAAAGCCCGAAATGTATTTTGCTGTGAGCAATAATGACCTGAATATGTTAATTATGCGTGATAATATTTTTGCGGGGTTTCGTGTGCCTAGTGGGGAGCCTTCGAGCGGCAAAATCAGCGGGGTAATTCCTGATGAGGCGTAAATTTCTCGTTCGAGTTTCCGAGAGCCGCACAGCCAAGATACACTTGCTCCCTGTTCCTGAAGATTTTTCCCGAACACTATCGCCGGAAAGATGTGTCCGCCAGTCCCCCCCGACGCTATCAGTATGCGCTTATTCTTCATTCGGCAATTCCTCCTGCTGTTGCTGCTTCTTCTTGGGCTTGGGTTTATCGCGCTTGTTCTCTGACTTTATCGACATAAGAACTCCGACTTTCGCCCACATGAATAACATCGAACTCCCTCCCGCACTGATGAACGGCATCGGGATACCTGTCAGCGGCATGAGCTTAGTAACCCCCGCAACGTTTACGAACATCGGAAACACTACGGAAGCAGTCAGGCCAAGCGCAAGAACTTTTGTGAAGGGTGTCTTTGCGTCCCTGTATATGTAGTACACCCGCCACGTCCATAACGCATACAGTATCACCAAAAACATCGTACCCACTAATCCGAACTCCTCACCGATTGCCGGAAAAATGTAGTCAGTGTCGGTTTCGGGCAAATACCGTTCGTCCTGAAAGCCCCGGCCTATTCCCACGCCCGTAAGTCCGCCGTTCGCAAATGCTACAAGTCCCTGTATTATCTGAAAGCCAGTGTTCGTCGGGTCAGCCCATGGATCCCAGAACGCATTGAAACGCCGCATTCTGTACGGGGCAAGCATGATGGCAACAACAACAGCAGCCGCGCCCAAAATCACGCCCCACGACGGATACTTCCACCCGCGACGCTCTATGTGCATGACGAAACATACAGCAGTTACTATTATCGTGCCGCCCAAGTTCGGCTGTAGCATCAGGGGAAAACCGAGCATACTGATTACTATCAGCGTCGGACGTATGAATGACTGGAAATTTCCCCTGTTAGTGAGCGAATACTCATCTGTGAGACGGTCGGCCATAAATATAGGCAGGGTGAACAGTACCAGTTCGAGCGGCTGAAACCTGAAACCCGGCAAGTTCAGCCACCGGCGCGCACCGTTGATGTTTACGCCTATACCCGGAACTAGAGTCAGCAATAACAGTATCCACGACAGAAAGAATAATTTTCCGCTGTTACGGCGTAATTTCTCGCTGTTCAGACCGATAGCGCACAATGCCATTAACGTAATCCCCAGCCCGATAAACTGAAACTGTTTCAGGGGAGCCGCGTAAGGATTTCCGCCCGCCATGCTGTTACGGAGTGAGAGAGAAGAGATCATGACGAGTCCGCAGCCGCTTAGTATCAACGGAATTATGATTTCCATTCCCGGACTATCCTGCAGAAATGTTCGCCGCGTGCCTTGTAGCTTTTGTACATGTCCCAGCTCGTGCAGGCAGGAGAAAGCAGAACTACCATTCCCGGCGTTGCTAATTCGTGCGCAACACTCACGGCTTCTTCCATTGTGTGAACGTCATGAATATTTTTGTACCCGGCACGTTCGAGAGCCTCGCGAATCTTTCCGGCCTCTTCTCCCAAAAGCACAGCATGTTCACATTCCGACTTCACCGCTTCAGCAAGAGGAGCATAGTCCTCACCTTTTCCCTGACCGCCGAGAATTATTACTTTGCGTCCGGGTATGCTCTGCATTGCGGTAACACTCGCGGCAACATTCGTCCCTTTGCTGTCGTCGATGTACTTCACGCCGTCGATTTCCCCGGCAAATTCGCACCTGTGCGGAAGAGGACGGAAGCCCGACAATAACTCTCTCACGTTTCCCGAAACACCGAGCAGCTTCACCGCGCACAAACTCATAGCGACGTTTTCGAGGTTGTGAGAGCCGATTAGCGTCGTGTCGTCGTAGTGGAACAGGGTAGAGGTTTCGCCGTTGAGGGTGAGAAGTGCTTTGTCCTTGTCCATGAAGATGTAGCTGCTGTGTTGGGTGTTAGTGTTCCATGTGAGGACGATGTATTTTCCCGATGGCTTGAGGGTTTCTGCGTCGCGTTCCTGAATTATTCCGTAGCCGTCGGGGTCGCGTAAGGTGAGTACTCTGTTCTTGGCCTCGACGTATGCCTCGTAGCTTCCGTGCCAGTCGATATGATCCGGGGCCAAGTTCGTGATGATTGACACTTTCGAGCGTAAATTTTTCGTTGCCCGCGCAAGCTGAAAACTGCTCAACTCCAGCACAACAGCATCAAAATCTTCCGTCGTGAATTTCGCTGATGATGTGCCGAGATTGCCGCCCGTCCCAGCATGAAGTCCCGCCCGCGTGAGTATGTGCCCGATGAGTGAAGTTACTGTGCTTTTTCCGTTGCTGCCTGTTACGCACACGAGGTTATGAGTCCTGATGTGTGGCAGGACAAAATCAAGTTCGCCGATGAGTTTTACGTCATGTTGTTGAGCCTGTATGAGTATATCTGATTTCGGGGGAATGCCTGAACTGATTATTATCTCGTCTGCTTTGAGTGCTCGTGCTGTGTGTCCTTCCTCGAACGCTATATTGTTGTCCGCGAATAATTTTTTTGCGTCGTCAGTGATTGTCTTCTTCTCCGAAACGAATACACTATAGCCCATGTTATGCGCAAGAACGGCCAGGCCCTGACCGCTGACTCCTGCGCCGATAATAGTAACGTTCATGAAAAATTTTGTGCCTCCTGAAAAATATTCTGACATATTATAAGACACAAAAAAAACCCCGCTCCCTTTTCAGGGAACGAGGCCGAAAATATCAAGTGTTCGTCGTGAGATTACTTTTTGCCTTTGCGAGCAAATACTCCCGCAAGAAGTGAGAGTGCGAAAATTCCTGCGCCGGTGTTGCAGCCGGAGTCATCGTCGTCGTCAGGTGCGTAATCTTCACTCCTGATTAACAGCGTAATGTATTTCGTATCCTCCTGGGTACCACTTACAGCCTTAACCTGGAATGTGTAGTTGTCGCCCCTGGTGGGAACGCCGGAAAGTACACCCGTGCTGGGATTGAGTGTAAGTCCTGCGGGGACATTACCTGTAGCTGACCACTAAACACTGCCGCCAGCGTTCGTCATGAACGTAAACGTGTAATACGTGTTCGCTTTTCCTTCAGTGGGTGATGTCGTCGTAATCTCAAACGTAAGGTTCGTCGTGTTGACCGTGAGCATGAGATACTTTGAGTATGCCGTCTGCCCGTTGTACGTAACAGCAAACTGAACAGTTGATGTCCCTGATGAAGTCGGTGTTCCGGTGATTGTTCCGTCCTGGTTTATACGAAGCCCTGCCGGAAGCGTACCGTTCGCAAGCCTCCAAGTTCCCTCAACCGGTGTGCCGTTGTATGTTGCAGTCAGTGTTGCGCTGTACGGTGTCTGCACTGTAGCATCAGTAAGCGGAGATGTCGTCGTAACTACAAGCCCCGTCGTTACTACAGGCTCATTAGCGTCAACAATCGTAACTATGAATGTCGCTCTTGCTGTATGCGTCCCGTCCGTAGCCTCAACGCCCAAACCGAATACGCCTTCAGCCGTCGGTGTGCCGGAAATTGTACCGTCCGATCCCACTGTCATCCATGCGAGGCCGTCTGATTTCTGGGTTACTGTCCACGTTGCCTCACTGGTAGCCGTCAGCATCCATGAGTACGCCGTACCCTTTTCGCCTTCAGGAAGTGCTGTAGTCGTAATCGCAAACTGCTTGGAGTCAGCAATATTTACCGTATATACCTTTGTGTCGCTCGTTGTCTGCCCAAGCTCGGTGTATGTTGCAGTTACGGTGATCTCATACTCTCCTGCTGTCGTCGGAGTACCCTCAATGATGTTTCCATTCATTGTCAGGCCGGCAGGAAGTCCCGTTGCATTAAATGAAACGCCCGATGATTTGTTCGTCAGAATCTCCGCCGTGTATGCTGCTCCTGTCAGACCGTCAGGAAGCATGTTCGTAAGTATCTCGACCGCTTCAACGTTCGCCGGGTAAATCGTAACTGTATATTGTTGTCTTGCTGAAGTTTCGCCGTTCGTTGCACCGAGTGTGAACGTGTAGTCCTGCGCTGTTGTCGGTGTGCCGGTAAATACGCCCG
>CAJOED010000139.1:2594-9216 GCA_905233335.1 uncultured Synergistales bacterium | reverse complement strand
ATCGCTAAATACGTTCCCATTTGTATTAACCCGTTGCCCGCAATAAGTTCATCCTCGTTCAGGTGCTGGGGAAGTATGCCGTACTTGGCCGGAGAGAAAAACGCTGACTGTGCTCCCATGAGGAACAATACAGCCATCAACAGCCATACGTTGCCCATGAAGAAGCCCAAGAACGCACCGGACATTACGACGATTTCAGCGAACTTCACCCAACGCATGAGGATAGAGCGGTCATACTTGTCGGCCAAGTCTGAAGCAGTCGGAGCAAACACAAAGAACGGGAGAATGAATACACCGGCGGCGGCATTCACGAGTATTCTTGAGTCGACACCGGCGGCATCACCGAGCCTGTAAGTTATCAGCATCATCAACGAACTCTTGAAGAAATTATCGTTGAACGCTCCCAAAAACTGTGTTACGAACAACGGCATAAACCGACGCACAAATAATAACTTCAGCATTACAGCTCCCTCTTCCATTTCGTGCCCTGCGGAGTGTCCTCTAAGACAATGCCGCGCTCTTTGAGTTCGTCGCGTATCTCGTCAGAACGTTTGAAGTTCTTTGCTTTCCGGGCTTCTGTGCGTTCCTGTATGAGGCTCTCGATTTCTGCATCGTCATTCTCTGCCTCATCACTGCCGATTACCCCCAAAATATCATCGTAACCCTTCAAGGCATTCTGTGAGAGCGTGAAAAATTCTCCGGGTAATGTTTCGTTGTCTTTCATGGTTGTGTTGATGAGGTACACGACATCGAACAATATACCCATAGCGGCGGCGGTGTTGAAGTCGTCGTTCATTGCGTCAGAAAATTTCTTGTCGAGTTCCTGAAGCTGTGATTTATACCCGTCAACATCAAAACTTGCGCTGTCATTCCTTCTTGTTTTTGCGGCGAAGTCGAGATCCCCTTTGCAGTTGCGTAATCGTTCGACACCTGCTGATGACTGTTCGAGGCTTTCAGGGGTGAAGTTTATCGGGCTTCTGTAGTGCGCGGACAACATGAAGAATCTCAACGCTAACGGGGGGTATTTCTCGATTGCGGCGCGTGCAGTGAGGAAGTTGCCGAGTGATTTCGACATTTTTTCGCTGTCAATCAATAAGAAGCCGTTATGGAGCCAGTAATTGACGAACGGTTTGCCTGAATTTGACGCGGCCTCACTCTGGGCTGCTTCGTTCTCGTGATGCGGGAACATGAGATCCACTCCGCCCGAATGTATATCGATGTTATCGCCTAGATATTTCGACGACATAGCAGAGCACTCAATGTGCCAGCCCGGTCTGCCTTTTCCCCAGGGACTCGGCCAAGAAGGTTCGCCGGGTTTCTCTGCCTTCCATAACGCAAAGTCGAGGGGATCGCGTTTCTTTTCTCCCGGTTCAACTCTTGCGCCTGCTTCGAGATCCTCAAGATTTTGTTTGCAGAGTGAGCCGTATTTAGGCCAGCTCCTGATGTCAAAATACACGTCCCCTTCTGACACGTAAGCATGACCGTTCGCAATAATCTTCTCTATTGTGCTGATGATTTCGGGTATGTGTTCGGTTGCTCGCGGGGAAACGTCCGGCCTCCTTATTCCGAGTGCGTCCGCGTCCCTGTTGTACTCTGCTATGAATTTGTCGGCGAGTTCTGCAACGGTGATATGTTCCTGATGTGCGCGGTGTATCATTTTGTCGTCTATGTCCGTGAAGTTCTGCACAAACGTAACTTTGTAGCCTTCATGTTCAAGCCACCTGCGTAATACATCAAACACTATGAAGGGTCTTGCGTTGCCGATGTGAAAATAATCGTATACTGTCGGGCCGCACGAATAGAAGCTGACTTTTCCGGGAGTTATGGGTACGAACTCTTCTCTTTTCCTGGTGAGGTCATTGAATAGTAACATCATCAAAAATCCTTTCATGAAAGAATGAAAATTTGCTGAATATTTTACACTAGCACGCAAAAAAAAATTTCCCCCGACAAATTCAGAGGGAAAATCACAAGTTCTACTTCCGCCGCTTCATAATCATCAACGCAACAAACACAATCACACCTGCCGCAGAAATATTGCAGTTACCGCCGGAAGTATCGTTTGTATTGCCGAGCGCGCTCCTCACAGAAACACACACAGGAACCCCGCCAAGTTCAGTGCTGTCATATTCTGCTATCAGTGTGTCGTCTTCCATGTCGTACAGTAAGATTTTTCCGCCCGTTACCGCCGCAAGTACGCTGTAGTTCGTGTCCTTCACGAGCATACTTACCGAGCCGGATTCATGTTCGCTGATTGTTGATGTCCCTGATGAGTAGTGCGCGATAACGTCAAACGACACATCGCCCGACTGATATTGCGTCATGAAGTAGAAGCCGCTGCCGTCATCAGCACAAATAGACTTCACCGGGCTGTCAGAACTCACAGCATACGCAAGCCCGTCCCGCCCGAAATACTTTACGCCGTCCGAACACGCAAACATGAGGCCGCTTCCTGTCTGCGCCATTGATGACGTTGATGAATCTATTTCGTCAGAGTAGAACGCTTCTTTGTCCCGCTCCAGTGTACCGTCAAACCTCAAATACAGACTCCTGTACGGGCTGACATCAATTAGGGCGTACACATACCTGTAGTCCGTGCGAACTCCCACAACATGATGCGGGTATATATCCCGGCTGTTTTCCTGCTCATGAATGTATGAATTTCTCGGCGTGAAATTTTCTGTGTCGAACTCACAGAGCGAACTGCTCCCGTATGACGCAAAATATATTGACGTGCCGTAAAGAGAATTTGCCACTGCTCGCGTGTCCTTCACTCCGTCCAGCTCTACGTAATCGCCAACAGGAGTCGTCATGTTCGACTGACTGAATACTAACGCTCTGTCGTATGACTCCGGCGAACGCTCTATGAGTATTACCCGTGTATCTTCCCCGTCCCAGTACGTTCCGACAAACGCATTACTGCCCGCACCCGAATACTTCACAGCAGGAGCACTCACGCCGTCTTCCGTAATCTCTATCAGTCCCATGTTGCCGCTTTCAGTTGTGTATATGATGTCAGCACCCGCTGCACCGCACATCATAATCATCACTGCCAGCACCGCCAAAAATATTTTTCTCATTCATCATTTCCCCTTTCGCTGTCGTTGTAGCGTTTTTGTTTTTGTTTTTGTAGTTGTCTTGTCTTTTGATTGCAATTCTTTCACCGTAGCGAGAACTTTATTCGCAAGTTTCTCATTCCCCGCGCTGTATTTCAGGATACCCCCGCGAGTGTCATTATTTGCCTTCTTCATGCAGTCCGCAAGAATTTCCGTCCCGAAAAATATATTCGTCCTTGCGTCGAACATATCAGAAGCCTTCTTCACTCTCGGAAACTTTTTCTTGATCGCCTTCTCGTGAACTTTCCACCGTACCTGCATAAGTCCATAGTCCCCGCCCTTTGACACAGCACGATTATTCACCGTCGACTCATGAACAATCACAGCCGCTATGACGTACGGATCCTGCTTGAACTTTTCTGCCGCCTCAAAAATTATTGCCGAGTAACTGTCAGCAGTTTTTGCCGTAAGTTTCGGGTTGCGCTTCATGAACAGAGCAGAGATATTTTTTGCCCGCGCGTTTTGTGCCGCAGATGACACTCCTGCAATCAGCAGCAATATTATTACGGCATGAAGATATTTTCTCATTTTTGCGAGTTCGTTCTCAATGTCTGCATACCAGCTTCACCGAGAATATTTTTGCCCTTCCCGTAACGAGATACAGCCTCGCGCCACGTTCCGTCCTCATCGGGTGCGTAATCACCTATTGCCTGTTTCAGCGACACGAGAGCCGAATACATACCCCTGATAGCGTCGAGGTATTCCGTCCTGACTGCCTGATATGCTGTCTGTGCGTTGATGAGGTCAATTTGTGCTCCCATTCCTTCAGCGTACATGAGTTCAGTGATGCGCAATTCTTCTTCTGCCCGTTCGACCTGCCTCTGCTTGTCCTGTTCGAGTGCTGAAGCATTGCGCCAGTTGTTTATCGCTACGGTAATATCGCGCCTTGTCGACTCCCTCAATGCCTCAAGATTAGCTTCTGCCGCCTGTATGAGCCTTTCTGTGTTGAGAGTTTTGTACTTTGTCTGTTTGCCGTCCGTTATCGGAAGTGTCAGCGTGAGTGAGGCTCCTGCTTCCCTGTTGTTCGGAGTAGCGGCCATTTCCGGGTCAGCCCATGCCGTCCACTGAAACCCGAAATCAAGCGTCGGACTCATGCCCTTTGTCTTCACGATCTGGGCGCGTTCAAGATTAATTTTTGCGGCGCGGACATCGGGACGTGCTTCAAGTGCCTCATCGAAATTCATAGCCACGTCGAACTCCGGCACCTGTAACTCCTCATCGACCGGCTCAACGTCAAGCCCCCCGGCCATGTACGACAATTCAGCCAGCAAGTTCAGGTATGTAGTTTCTGCGTTCTTCACGAGTGTTTCGGCCTCCACGACCTGCGCTTCACTCCTGACAATATCAAGTTTCGGGACGAGTTCCTGATTGTACTTCTCCATAGTTACCCGGTGATTTTCCGAACGCTGTAACAATATCTCACGCTGTAACTTCATGTTTTCGCGGGCAAGTACTGCACTCCACCATGTTTGTTCTGCGGCGGCTATGAGGGTGTTCACTGTTGCGTCGAAATTCGCGCGTGATACCTCGTAACCGATGATGTTCTGCTGTGCGTCGAGCTTGTAGCTCCCGGAAATGTCTATTCGCTGTGTCAGCCGCAAGCCCAAATTCCCGACAGTAACGTTATACTCTTTGGCCGCCCCGGAACTTTGTGCGCTAACGTATGAGCCTGTGAGTGATGCGTTGATGTTCGGTCTCTGGTAACCGACAGCAGCAAGCACGGAATAATAGCCGGCCTCGACGTTCTTGATGTTTGCGCGCAATGAATGATTGTTGAGGAGAATTTCGTTTACGTATTGCGGCAGGGTCATAGATACGGAAGCATGAGAAATTTCCGGGAGTATCAGGAGTAATATAATGCCGTAAAAAATTTGTCGTTTATGAATATGCATGATAAGTTCACACCTTTATATAATGTGCTAAAAAATTTGGCTGTTATTATACTATACATATAATTATGAATTTCTCATGATAACAGGGGAGGAAAAGAAAATAACGACATGCGGACAACCAGCACACTCACGATGTCGGCAACAAACACATCATGCACTACAGGCAAGGGAGGAAATGAGATAGCAACATGCGGACAATCAGCACGCTCATAACGTCGGCAACAAGTGGCAACAAACACATCATGCACTACAGGCAAGGGAGGAAATGAGATAACGACATGCAGAAATTCGACACGCTCATAATCGGCGGAGGCCCGGCAGGACTCATAGCGGCAATACGAGCCTCATCACTTGGCCGGAACGTTGCGATAATCGAGAAGAACGACTCACTCGGCGAAAAGTTACTGCTTTCCGGGCGGGGAAGGTGCAATTTCACGAACGCGGAGAAGGACATAAATATTTTCATTGAGAAGTACGGCGATAACGGCAAATTCTTATACTCGGCATTCAGTAAGTTCGGGCCGTTTGCTGTGAGAAAATTTTTCAGGGAAATCGGCATAGCTTACGTTGAGGAACGCGGCAAAAGGATTTTCCCGAAAAGCGGAGGCAGCAAGTCCATTCTTGAAGCCCTCATCATGCAGTGCAGGAAGTACGGCGTGAGCATCATCCGAAATTCCCCCGTGAAAGCCCTGAAGGTGAAAGCTCATCACGTCGACTACATCATCACGGAAAACGACGAGTACACCGCCGACAAGTTCATACTCGCTACGGGCGGCAAGTCATACCCTAGAACAGGCTCTACAGGGGACGGCTATCGTTTTGCACAGCAGGCCGGGCACACAATCACGAAACTATACCCTGCACTCGTACCCATAAGAACGCGCGAAACTTGGCCGAAACTCGCAAGCGGATGCAACCTGAGAAATGTACGGCTTCATGTTCTTCTTGACGGCAAAGAGATAGACGACAGATTCGGGGAGATGGAGTTCACGAATTTCGGTGTCAGCGGCCCGATAGTTATGGAGTTGAGTTCACATGTTCCGGACTGGCAGGGGGAACTGCAATTTTCGCTGGACATGAAACCTTCACTTACTCACGGCATACTGATAGAGAGAGTGAAGCGTGAGATAAAAAAATTTTCCGGGCACAAAAAATTTTCGGGGCTTGTGCGTTCTCTAGTTCCTGCTAAAATGCTTCGGCTCGTGCTCGAACTCTCCGACATTCCTCACGACAAACCCATAGAGTATATTTCGGACGAGGAAATTTTCGAGTTCGTGAAGCTCCTGAAGGATATACGCATGAACGTAAACGGGCTATGGGGCTTCAACAATGCAGTAGTAACGCGCGGAGGAGTGAGCCTGAATGAGGTAGACCCGGCAACAATGCGCTCAAAGATATGTGATAATTTGTATTTTGCGGGAGAAATTCTCGACCTCAACGGGCCGTCGGGAGGTTTCAACCTTCAAATATGCTGGAGCACGGGATATGTAGCAGGGAGTGAAGATTAGCATGTTATTAGTGGCAGATACGGGCAACACAACAACAGTAGCAGGGATTTATGACGGTGATGAACTTATTGCGCACTGGCGGCTGTCATCGATACCTCACACAGCG
>CAJOED010000139.1:0-2535 GCA_905233335.1 uncultured Synergistales bacterium | reverse complement strand
GGATTTATGACGGTGATGAACTTATTGCGCACTGGCGGCTATCATCGATACTTCACACGCCGGACGAACTCGGAATATACTTACTGAACCTAATAGGCACCCGGAACATAAAGCCTTCTGACATTGACGGGGCAGCATTTGCTTCTGTTGTGCCTTCTCTTGATTTCTCGATGACGGAAGCGATAAAGCAATATTTTGGTGTTACGCCTCTTCAGGTGAACGCACTCACAGATACGGGCATGGAGATACGCACGAAAAACCCCCGCGAGGTCGGAGCCGACAGAATCGTGAATGCAGTTGCTGGTCGTGAGAAGTACGGTGCACCGCTGATAGTTGCGGACTACGGGACAGCGATAACGTTCGACGTTGTGTCGGAAGACGGCGCGTATTTGGGCGGTGTGATTGCTCCGGGCTTGAACTCCGGGATCTCTGCGCTGTTCTCAAAGGCCGCAAAACTCCCGCAAGTAGCTCTGAACATTCCTGAAAGCGTCATAGGCCGCAATACGGAAGAAGCGATACAGGCGGGTATACTTTTCGGGAACGCGGGACTGACCGACAACATTACGGACATGATACGTAAGGAGCCGGGGCTTTCGTGTGCAAAGCTGATAGCTACGGGGGGTCATGCAGGACTTATGGCGAAAGTTTCGCGCAATATTGATGTCGTCGATAAGTGGCTGACCCTTGAGGGGCTGAAAATGATTTATGAGCGTCAATAGCTTATGCATTGTGCTTGTTGCGTGTAACGGGTGGAGGGCGTGCGGGACTTATGATGAGAATATCACGGCTTGTAGAAGTGCTCATGAGCGCGTCAACTGGTAAGATGCCTTTTCGTGGTGTTGCTGCTATTTGTGCGGGTACTCACGGCGGGAGTATCACGAAATATTACGTTGCGTACAGGGGGCTGAAAGTTATTCATGAGTGCGTCGACAGGTAGAATATGCCTTGCGCCGTTAGCGGGTGTTACGACTCTGCCGGTGCGTGAATTTTTCTCTTCGCTCGGTGTATCCCTTGTGCACACGGAAATGATTAGCTGTGCCGGGTTGATACGCGACAACGCAAAAACTTTTGACATGCTCGCAACATCAGAACATGAAGCCCCGTTGATCGTACAGCTTTTCGCGAATGATGCCGGAGTTCTCGTTTCTGGAGCAGAAGTCGTCATGAAGTTATGCAGGAAGTTTTCGGGTTTCGGGGTAAACATGGCATGTCCGATGCCGAAAATTACCCGTAACGGTTCTGGAGCCGCCCTCATGAGGAAGCCGGAATTATCGCGCGAAATGGTACGGGGCATCAAGTCCCTGGGTTTGCCTGTATGGGTGAAGACACGAAAATTTGACGACGACACCGAAACACTGAAATTCATTGACGGCCTCATATCGTCGGGGGCTGACAACGTATGCATTCACGGCCGGACGTGTGCCCAGCGTTACGAGGGGACAGCCGACAGAAATATATTGCGTCTTGCGGCGGAAGAATTTCCCGGATACATCAGCGCGAGCGGAGACGTTCGTACTGTTGACGACATCAACGAATATTTGTCGTATGGGTGTGTTGCTGTTATGCTTGCACGCGGGATTATCGCGAACCCGTTTTTGTGCGAGGAGTATTACGGGAAATCCAGAACGTATAATGAACGTGTCGACATGCTGATAGATTTTTCTCGGCGTGCAGAAGAACTTTCCGGCGAACACAAAGCGTTAGTGCTCATGAAGCGTTTTGCCGGGAGTGTGTTGAAGTTTTCGGAAGGTTCTGCGGAATTGCGGCGGCTTGCTATGACATCAACTACACTAGCGGAACTCACTAATATTTTGCGTGAAAGGAAGAGTTAATTGGTTATGCATGAAGTGTTCGAGTATAAACCGTCGGGAGTGTGTCCGAGCCGGATAACTTTTGCCATTGATGACGGGAAACTGCACGACGTGAAATTTTCGGGAGGCTGCAGAGGGAATTTGGGAGCAATATCGAGGCTGATAGAGGGAGCAGACGCGGCGAAAATTGCGGACATACTGCGGGGCAATCAGTGCGGCAAACGCGGGACATCATGTGCGGATCAGCTTTCACGTGCGATAGACGAGGCACTGCACAAGGCATCATGAGAATAGACACTAGATACGGAAGCATCTGGGACGAACTCCCCGAAAAGTACAGGGGGAAAATCCCGGCAAATCAGGAGGAAGCAAAAGATTTTTACGAGGCGGCACAGTCTAGCATGGACAAGTCGTTGATGCTGACGATGGATTCACATAATGACATGCTGAAGAAGTCGTCGGAACTACGGAAGGTTGCCGAACGCAAAAAGATTATGGAGCAGGAGTACCAAAGGAGAAGGGACGAGCAGAGAGAGTTTCTCACGGAAAAATTACGTTCATGATTTTTATTGTCTGATAAAATAGCTTAACTCAAAATTTTTCACAAAGGAGAATATTTTTTCACAATGGCACGCGTTTATTACGAAAAGGACTGCGACATCAACAAACTCACCGGCAAAAAAATAGCTATCATCGGTTACGGCTCACAAGGACATGCACACGC